>JACDHU010000272.1 GCA_013820865.1 Chloroflexota bacterium | reverse complement strand
GTCTTCAGCCACGACGTCTGGCACTGCGCCGAGCTCAACGAGACCCTTAAGAACGCCGGGCTGCCGCAGATCGACCTTTGGGACTGAGCGCTTCGTCTGCTGCTGATGGGTCGCGTCCTGCCACCGTGGACGACATTCACGAGATCGCACGTGCGCTGCCCGGTGTGACTCTGGCCGACGGTCGCGCGACGGTCTACCAGGTGAGTCGCCGCAGCTTCCTGTTCTTCCGCAATCCGCGACCGGACGCAGTCGACCCTGAGACGGGCGAGCGACTCAACGATGTGATCGTCCTGTGGGTGGAGTCCGAGTTCGAGAAGGAAGCCATCCTGTCGGTTACATCCCTCCCCTTCTTCACGACCCCGCATTTCGACGGTCACCCGTCGGTGCTGGTCCGTGGGTCGCGGATCGGCGAGCTCAGCCGCGACGAGCTGGCGACCTTCGTCGAGGGCGCGTGGCTGTCGCGTGCCGGACCGCGCGCCGTCGCCACGTGGAAGAAGCAGCACTCGAGATCGGAGGAGGCTGAGGGCGGATGGGCAGGCTGATCTACTCCATGAACGTATCGCTCGACGGCTTCGTCGAGACGCCGGAACGTTCGCTGGCTTGGGCGAACGTCGACCACGAGCTGCACACCTGGTTCAACGATCAGGCGCGCGAGATGGACGCTTCACTCTACGGCCGCCGCATGTACGAGCTGATGGCGGCCTACTGGCCGACGGCCGAGTCCGATCCGGACGCTACGGCGCCGGAGCGTGACTTCGCGCGCATCTGGCTCGCGACGCCGAAGATCGTGTTTTCGTCAAGCCTGCAGAGTGTCGACTGGAACAGCCGGCTGGTGCGAGGCGACATCGGAGACGAGCTCGCTCGGTTGCGGACGGAATTCGAGGGAGACCTCGATGTCAGCGGCGCCACCATCGCCGGCGAGTGCATTCGTCGGGGACTCGTGGACGAGTATCGGCTGCTCGTCCATCCGGTCATCCTCGGCGCGGGCACGCCGTTCTTTCCCGCCCTTGACACGCCGCTCAGCCTCCGGCTAAAGGAGCAGCGGCGGTTCGAGTCAGGTGTCGTGTATCTCGGCTACGAGGCACGCTAGAGCGTCAAGACCTGGCGCAGCTTGGCGGCGAAAGCGCCCGGTTCCCCCTGCTGGCCGTACTCGCCGCCGAGGAATCCGCCGTGGTTGCTGGGAAAAACTACCGGCTCCGTGCCAAGACGCTCGGCGACGGCGTAAGCCCCGCGGTTGGCCATCTCGCCCTCCGATTCGACACCGGCTGCCATGACGACACGCGTAGATGCTGCTCGCAGGGCGTCGAAGTCGGGCTCGTAGTGGGTGCTTGTGATCAGGTTCTGGCCGAACAGCGGGTCGATGCGCGACCCATCGTCCTCGGCCGGCATCCCGAACATCGCCGGCTCGGGGCCCGGCTGGCCGGCTACCTCATCGGTCATCGGTCCCTTGTGACTCACGAGGGCGATGAAGTGGGCCATCCCGGCTTCCCAACCGCTGCGCTGGTAGGTGTCGTGGATCGCGCGGCACGCCGCCAGCGCCGCGACGCGGTCGGGCAGGATAGATGCCAGCGGCGGCTCGTGCGCAACGAGCGTCCGGACGTCGTCCGGATGGCGCGACACGAGGGCCAGCGCATTCACTGCACCGCCGCTGCTCGCGAAAATGTCGACCGGCCCAGCGTCCAACGCCTGGATGAGTCGATGCAGGTCGTCGGCGTGGTCGTCCGGCGTCGACGGGCTGGCCGGATCTGTCTTCTCGCTGCGCTCGACGCCGCGTGGGTCATAGGTCACAACCGTGCGGTCGGTGAAGGGCCCGGCCAGGGTGCCGAACCCGGCAGCACCCATCGGTGATCCAATCAGGAGCAGGGCGGGCGCACTGCTCGAATCGGCGCGCCGAACGTCGTAGGTCAGAACTGCCCCGGGCGCGTCCAGGGTGTGAGTGGTCGCCTCGGTCATCAGATCAGTCATCGTGCTTCTCCTGCGGCGGGCCGCTTGACGCGTTGCAATTGAGACTCCATCGGGTCGCGGATCTAATCGGCCCGACGGAGTGCTGCTCAGATCATCTGGGTGCGACGCGGTCTTCGGCGAGGATGGCGTCGATCTGGCCGACGGCCTGCTTCAGGCCCTCCTCGGCGCCCATGGCCAGGATCCGCTCCATGGCGTCGGCGTCGGGGAAGACGCTGTCGACGGACATCCTGGTGCGCCCTTCGCCGATGTTCTCGATGGTCACGCTCGCGGTGGTCGTCGGAAGGTCGAGGTTGGGCGAGCCGTCATCGTTGGCAAAGCCATCGCGGAAGACGAGCGAGCGCGGTGCCTCGGCCTTTACGATCTCCCAGTAGCCGCGCGGCTGGTCGCCCTGTGGTCCAGTCATGTGGTATTCGACGCGACCGCCCGGCTGCAGGTCATGCGACGTCACGGTGGCGGGATACTCCGGCGGGCCCCACCATCGCTCCAGCTGGCGCGGGTCCGCCCACAGCTGCCACACGCGCTCGACAGATGCCTCGAACTCGGCGGTAATGGTCATGGACAGCGCGTCGGGGTCCTTGCGGACGGAGGTCACGGTCATTCGTCGGTCTCCTTGCTGTTGGTCACGAGATGGGTCATGCGGTCGATGCGTCCGCGCCAAAGATGTTCATAGCGCTCGAGCAAACGTTGTGCGGCGCGCAGTCCCTCCACGTCGGTCCGAACGACCTTGCGACGGCCGTTCCGCTGCTTGCTGACGAGCCCTGCTCGCTCCAGCACAGCCACATGCTTTTGAACTGCGGCAAAGCTCATCGGGTAGCGGTTCGCGATCTCGGCGATCCCCTCCTCGCCCGCTATAGCCCGAAGGACGATGTCACGTCGGGTGGCGTCGGCCAGGGCCGCAAACACGCGGTCGATGTCGAGAGCGGTCTCCATTGATACAACCATAAGGTTGTATGACCCTTTAAGTCAAGTTCTCAAGGTGCCGGGAGCGATCGCCTCGCGCGTGCCGCCACTGCCCAGCCAAGCCAGATCAGC
>JACDHU010000271.1 GCA_013820865.1 Chloroflexota bacterium | reverse complement strand
AGGTCTCCGGCTCGTCCACTGATCTCGCCGTCGAGCAGGTTGCTCACGCCGAGGAATCCAGCGACGAACTCGGTCGTGGGATGCTCGTAGAGCTCCTCGGGGCGGCCGAGCTGCTCGATTCGGCCGTGGCGCATGACGGCGATCCGATCGGACATCGTCATCGCCTCCTCCTGATCGTGGGTGACGAACACGAAGGTGATTCCGATCTCGCTCTGAATGCGCTTCAGCTCCACCTGCATCTGCTTGCGCAGCTTGAGGTCGAGTGCGCCCAGTGGCTCGTCAAGCAGGAGCACGCGCGGACTGTTGACGAGTGCGCGGGCAAGCGCCACGCGCTGTTGCTGGCCGCCTGAGAGCTGATTCGGCTTTCGTTCCTCGTAGCCCGGCAGCTCCACCAGCTTGAGCATGAACTCCACCTGGTGGCGGATCTCGTTCTTCGGCGTCTTGCGTCGGCGAAGTCCGAAGGCGATGTTCTCGAACACAGACAGGTGCGGAAAGAGCGCGTAATTCTGGAAGACGGTGTTCGTGGCACGCTTGAACGGCGGGACGTCGGTGACGTCGGCGCCACCCACGTGGACCGTGCCCGCGGTGACCTCCTCGAAGCCGCCGATCATCCGCAGCGTTGTCGTCTTTCCACAGCCAGACGGACCGAGCAGCGAGAAGAACTCGCCCTCCCGCACCTCGAGGGACAGGTCGTCCACGGCGGTGACATCACCGTACCGCTTCGTCACCCGATCCAGTCGAACGTCAGCTTCCGGCACGCCTGCTCATGTCGTTACAACCTTGTCGCATTGCTGTAAGGGCCGCGAGTATATGTTTCACACACCCTTGACTGTCAAGGAACCAGGCGTCGGCGCGCGCCGTCGGTGACCGATTCATCGGTCAATGTTCATGCGCGACGCATTCTGGGAGCGGTTTGTCCGGTGTAGCGGACACCAGTACGCACGAAGCGCACGCCGAAGCGCAGCTCACGCTCACCTGTGACCGATATAGCGGACAAACGCAGCGCCGCATCGGCTTCCAGTGAATTTCGGTCGCTGTAGCGGCCATCACCGAAGCGATGCTGCATGTTCACGCAGACGCTGATCGCGAAAAGACGAGGCGACGCCACCCGGTGCAACCTTCGGTGCTTCTCGGGCGTCTCAGAGGCAACCACCACCCACCGAGCAAGCGGGGAGGAACCGAGACGCATGGCCAAGCTCAATCACCAGAAACGGAATCGTCCACGGCCCGCCGCCACCAGGCGCCGCCGCGCCAACCTCCAGCGGACGCAGGAGCAACGCAGCCGACGCGAGGTCGAGCGCTGGCGCAAGTCCGTCTGATCAACCGGCGGGTCCATCGGTATCGGTTGCGGCGGGTGAGTTGGTAGACTCGCAACAAGCCCCGAGCTCCACCGATTTCGCAGAATTGGAGCGCACCGACTGATGGACTTCGCCCTCTCGCCGCAGCACACCGATATTCGACGCACTGTGCGCGACTTCGCGGACAAGCGGATTGCGCCGGTGGCCGACGACCTCGAGCGCAAGGGCGAATTTCCGATGGAGATCGTCCGGGAGGCGGCCGCGCTGGGTTTGCTGGGCGTGCCGTATCCGGAGGAGATCGGCGGCACCGGGCTCGACAGCCTCGCCTACGCCATCACCGTCGAGGAGCTCTCCCGGGTCAGCGGATCCGTCGGGATCATCGTCAGCGCGCACACCAGCCTGGGCTGCTACCCGATCTGGCTGTCCGGAACGGACGAGCAGAAGGAGAAGTTCCTTCGGCCGATGGCCTCCGGCGAGGTGATCGGCGCCTACGGCCTGACCGAACCCGGAGCCGGCAGCGACTCGCGCGGGACGCGCACGCGAGCCCACCGTGACGGCGACGAGTGGGTCCTCAACGGGGGCAAGCGCTTCATCACCAACGCCGGCGTCGCGGGCACGTACATCGTGACCGCGGTGACCGACAAGGAGGAGGAGAGCGGCAAGATCAGCGCCTTCATCCTCGAAGCCGATACGCCCGGGTTCTCCATCGGCCGCATGGAGGAAAAGATGGGCCTGCACGCCAGCAACACCGGCGAGCTGATTTTCGAGGACTGCCGGATTCCGGCCGAGAATCTGCTCGGCCCCGAGGGAGAGGGCGACAAGCTGTTCCTCAAGACGCTCGACGGCGGCCGCATCGGGATCGCGAGCATGGCGCTCGGTCTGGCGCAGGCGGCCTACGAGGCTGCATCGGCCTATGCAAAGGAGCGCAAGCAATTCGGGCGCGCCATCGGCTCATTCCAGGGGGTGGCCTTCAAGATCGCCGACATGGCGACCGAGATCGACGCGGCCCGCTTGATGACCTACCGCGCCGCGTGGCTCAAGGATTCCGGCAAGCCGTACAGCACCGAGGCGGCCATGGCCAAGCTGTTCGCGTCGGAGGTTGCCTTCCGAGCCACGAATGCCGCCGTCCAGGTCCACGGAGGGTACGGCTACATCACCGAATACAAGGTCGAGCGATACCTGCGCGATGCGAAACTGACCGAGATCGGGGAGGGAACGAGCGAGATCCAGCGAATGGTCATCGCGCGCAACCTGCTTGGCCTGCGGGCGATGTAGGACCGATGTCGGGGGCAAGCCGGCTGATCATCGCGCTTGCCGTCGCGGGCTCGAGCACGCTGCTCGGGTCACCGGTTCGGGGGGCGGAGGACGACGGCAGCCAGGTCCTTCCCGGTGACACGAGGGGGGCCATCACGGGCGACGTCGACGGCGATGGCGTTCCTGAGCTGGTACGGGTGACCAATCCCAATCAGTCGTCGCAGGTGGTCCTCGAGGCGTGGGCACATGACGGCGATGAATGGTCGATCATCGGCACCAGCGTGGTGGCTCGCCTAGATGAGGAGCAGAGCGCCCGCGTACCGCTCGATGTCGCGGCCGACGGTTTCGGGCTCATCGCCTGGAATGACGGTGAGAGTGAGCGCGTCCTGATCGCCACCACCGGAGGTGTCGCCGATGACGGACGCGGCTGCTGCCTGACCATCTCCT
>JACDHU010000044.1 GCA_013820865.1 Chloroflexota bacterium | reverse complement strand
GTGCGACGAGGCGCAGCGGCCAGCCGTTGGCCGCCGGCAGCAGCTCGCTTGCGACATGCGTCGCAAGTAGCGCCTCGTCGAAATCGAGCTGCTCGAGCTTCACCATCCACCCCGTCATGGATCGCACCCTGACGGCCGATGCGTTCGGATCCGCGCCCGCCGCGTCGAGGACCGCACGAAGTGGAGTTCCGCGCCAGGAGGTCCGCATGACCCATCCCGAGGTGCAGTCGAGCACGCTCTCTTGATCCACCTCGCCGAGTGCGGCCCGGCCGGCACGATCCAGCGACAGCGGTCGAGCGACTCGCCCGCTCACCTCCAGGCGCCAGGCGGCGTGGTCGATGGCCGGCGTCCCCTCTCCATAGAACGTGGTGGGCGGCGGAATCCCACCGTCACGTAGCCAGCGCGATCCCGTGAAGCGTCGGGTGCCCCCGCGCACGACATCGAGCACGTTGGCGGCGCCCCAAACGACCGCGCCGAGCGCCACGACGCCTCCTGATGCCAGCAGCGTTCGACGGCTGATGCGCGGGAGGCCACGGTTCGGGCGAGGCCGAAGGATACGCCACCGTCGGGGGAGCAGGTGGAGGACAACGATCGGGATGATCGCCAACGCCGCCCAGATGTGCAGGGTCAGGATTGTCCAAGGGCCAATGGACCAGATCCGGCCACTGGCCACCCAGGTGAACCCGCCTGTCAGAGCTGCCGCCACGAGGAGCGTCAGCAGGGCACCCAAGGCCAGCCGTGACCAGCGTCTCGCGCGCACGGCCGGACCGATGCTGCGCCGGAGCTTCTCGGCCGCCGCGATGAGCAGGGCCCCACCCACGAGCCCGTGCAGCCAGAACAGCGGTGCCGTCGAAGGGACGCCGGAGCGCAGCGTGAGCAGCCCGCTCGCCAACTGGACGACGAGCAGGATCGCCAGCAGTCGATCGAGCGCGGCCGTGCTCATGTGATCAACGGTACGCCACTTGACACGCTCGTACGATACGCTCGTGAGCCAGCGCAACGCCGTCCTTGTCGCGACCGTTCTTGGCTCGGCGATCGTGTTCCTCGATGGCACGATCGTGAACGTCGCGCTCGATACCATCGGGCGCGAGCTGCCGACGACGTTCGTGGCTCGTCTCGAGGGCCTGACCTACGTCAACAGCGCCTACTTCGTCGTCCTGTCGGCGCTGTTGATTCTCGCCGGGGCGCTGAACGACTTCTACGGGCGACGCCGGATGTTCAGAATCGGGCTCGTCGGATTCGGCGTGGCGTCGGTCGCCTGCGGACTGGCGCCGAACATGGAGTTCCTCATCGGTTCGCGGATCGCCCAGGCCGCCTTCGGCGCCGTGCTGGTACCGGGCAGCCTGTCGATCATCAGCGCCGCGTTCGAGGGCGAGGAGCGCGGGCGCGCCATCGGCTTGTGGGCGGCCGGAACCTCGGCAACCTCGATCGTTGGTCCGCTGGTCGGCGGCTTCCTGGTGCAATCGGTGAGCTGGCGTGCGGCATTCCTCATCAACGTGCCGCTCATCGCCATCGCGCTCTGGGCCACCCTGAGGGTTCCGGAGAGCCGGGACACCGACGCGCGTGGCGAGTTCGACTGGTTGGGGGCGGCGGTGATCGCCGTGGGGGTCGGCGGGCTTGCCTTCGGCGCGACTCGTGGACAGGAGCAGGCCTGGGAGGACCCGGTGGCGTGGGCCGCGTTAGCGATGGGCGCGGTGGCCATGGTTGCCGTTCCGATCCTCATGCTCACACGCCCGCGCCCGCTGGTCCCGCCCGGCCTGTTCGCGTCGCGCAACTTCACCGTCGTCAACCTGTCGACGTTCGTCATCTATGGTGCGCTGTACGTGACGCTCGCCTTCCAGCCCCTATTTCTGCAGGGAACGCTCGGCTATACGCCGCTGGCTGCAGGAGCGGTCGGCATCCCCATTGCTCTCATGCTCACGTTCCTCTCAACCCCGGCCGGGCAGTTCTCGGCGCGTTTCGGTCCGAGGCTGTTCATGACCATCGGTCCGCTCGTCATGGCCGCCGGACTCCTGTGGCTGGCGCGCATCCCGGCCGATTCGGAGCCCTGGCGCGCCGACCTTGGTGATCTCGCGACGCTGGTGCCGCCCGGCGCGACGCTCATCGATGTCTTCGTCGGACTCATTGTCTTCGGGGTGGGCATCAGCATGCTCGTTGCGCCACTGACGACCGCGCTGATGAGCTCGATCCCGGTGCGCAATGCCGGACTCGGCTCGGCCATCAACAACGCCGTCAGCCGGGTCGGGTCGCCGCTCGTCAGCGCGGTGCTGTTCATCGCCATCACGGCAGCCTTCTATCCGACCCTCGCCGGGCTCATGCCGGACCTCGACGTTGACGATCCCGCGGTGCGCGAGCAAGTCCAACCCCTGACCAGCACGCCCGAAGGGACCGATCCGGAGCTGGCTGACGCCGCACGAGAAGCATCGACCGATGCGTTTCATCTCGCCATGCTCGTCGCCGCGGGGCTACTCGTTGGGGGCGCCGTCATGAACGGGGTCGGGATCCGTAATCCGTCGCGCGAGGCCGTCGAGCGTGCCCCACCCGCGCATTGAGCGCGGAACCGGGTCAGAAGACCCTGGGACACCACGGCGCGCGATCGGTGCGGAACAGGGCGTCGGCGCGCTCGATCCCGCCGGGTGCCAGCTCGCTGACCCGGGCCGCGGCGGCCAGCTGCGCAAAGCTGAAGCCGCCCAGGTACGCAGCCGCAAGATCGGTCACGTCGCAGGCAAAGTCCGCCGAATCCGCCGCCGGCTCCACGTACGGGACACCGGCTTCTACCGTCAGCGACCAGCGTCCGTGGTTCCAGGGACAGAACTCATCGGCCACTTCCATCACCACGCGGCCGTCGCCGCGGTAGCGACGGGCTGCGAGCGCAGGAGCCAGGTCAACGATCCGCAGCCAAAGTGCGTCGCCCATGGTCATTTCCAGCTTGCGCGGCTCCGCGATGGCCAAGAGAACGGGGTCGTCGACGGCGACGTTCCACGACTCGACGCGGCTCATCAGATCGATGTCGAGCAGGTAGCGCCACAGGTCGAGATGCGCCGCCGGCGTGGCGGCCATCAGGTCGAGAACCGAGACTTCGTTCTCCTCTCCGTCTCGGATCGCGTAGCGCGCGTAGCCGTCGATCGTGCCGCCGACGTCGTGGAGCACGTGGAACGGCTTTCCGCGTCCTCGACGCCATTGCTCCGGGAAGTAGAAGACTTCCGCATTCCAGAACTCGGCCGAATGGCTGAAGAACCCGGGCATCATGGGTCGTACCGCGTCGAACACCGGAGGAAAGGCGATCCGGGCCTCGTCCTCGCTCACCAGGCGGATCCGCCCGCTGAACTCGTGCGGCGCGCGAAACGCGTTCCGATATCGCTTGACCTTCAGGCTCGCCTTGAGTGACGCCAGCCCGTAGCCAAAACGCTGATAGATGCTGCCCTCGGATGCCCAGAGCACCGCCAGCGGCTCGCCGCGCCGGTGCACGTCATCGATCTGGAGCCGCATCATCTGCCGAAGCGCTCCTCTGCGCCGATGCGTGGGGTGGACGCCGACGGTCGTGACACCAGCGACCGGCAGCACAGCGCCAGGGACAGTCAGGTCGATGCTGATGGCCGCCGCGTTGCCAACGAGCCGGTCACCGTCGTAGGCGGCGATGGCACGATCGAACTCGAGCACTGACTCGAAGTTCGCGGCCGCCTCGTCATCGAGATGCTCCCCGAAGCCAATCCCGATCGAGTCGAGGTAGGCGCGGCGGTCGCCCTCGTAGGGCCGGACGTCAATCTTCACCCGCCGATTATGGCGCGTTCCGTGCTCTATCATCGGCGCCGATGTTCCCGATCAGCGATGAGAACGAGCGCGGTCACGGCCCGGCCTACGTGAGCCTGGCCTTCATCGCGATCAACATCGCCGTCTTCCTGCTCCTTCAGGGCGCCGGCGCCAGTACGGCCGGGGCCGAATTCACGTACGGATTCAGCGCGGTGCCATTCGAGATCACGAACGGTGTGGATCTGATCGAGCCCGAATCGATCACCGTCGATGGCCAGCAGGTCCCGGTGCCCCAGGAGCCCGGTCCCAGCCCGATCTGGCTCACGCTGTTCAGCAGCATCTTCATGCACGGCGGCTGGCTCCACCTGGCGGGCAACATGCTCTTCCTGTGGGTCTTCGGCGACAACGTCGAACATCGCATCGGGCACGGGCTGTACCTGGTCTTCTACCTCGTTGCCGGCGTCATCGCGAGCTTCGCCCAGATCATGATCGACACCGATTCGATCATCCCGACGCTCGGCGCCTCGGGTGCTATCTCAGGTGTGCTTGGCGCGTACCTCGTGATGTTCCCGACGAATCGAGTGACCGTGTTCGTGTTTCGCTTCCTGGTGCCGGTGCCGGCCATTGTCGCCATCGGCATGTGGGCGGCGCTCCAATTCATCAACGGCTTCGGCGCCTTCGCGGTCACTGAGCAGACCGGCGGGGTGGCGTACATGGCCCACATCGGCGGCTTCGTCGCCGGGGTCGTGGCCGGGTTGGTCTTCCGCGTCATCTTCAGCCAGCCCAGGCACCCGCGCGGCACGCCGGCATCGGCCTACTGATGACTCCGGGGGAGGAGGCGGCTGGCCTGTTCGGCCCCGGGTCCATGTCCTGGAAGATCGACCGCGAGGTCCTCGTGCTGGCGGGTGGGTCGTGCGCGCTCCTCATGCAGGTGGCGCATCCGTCGGTGGCGGCTGGCGTGGCCGAGCACTCGACCTACGCCACCGATCCGGTCGGACGCCTGTTGCGGACGTTGACCAGCAGCTACGACGTGATCTTCGGCAGCCGATCAACCGCCGATGCGGCCATCCGTCGCGTGAACGCCATCCATGCGTCGGTGCGCGGCCGTCTGCCCGGCAGCGGCGAGGCGTACAGCGCGAGCGATCCCGAGGCGCTGCTGTGGGTGCACGCAACCCTGGTCGATACGGCGCTGCGGGTGTATGGCCGTTTCGTCGCGCCGCTATCGGCCGCCGATGAGCAGGCCTATCACCGCGAGTGCGCCCGTGTGGCCGAGCTGCTCGGAGTTCCATCCGGCGACATCCCGTCGACGATCGACGAGCTGAGGACGTGGATGGCGTCGATGATAGAAAGCGGCCGAGTCTGCGTGACGCCGACCGCGCGCGAGATCGCGAGTACCGTGCTCTATCCGACGCGCCTTCTTCCGCGCGTTGCATGGGATGCCGCCCACCTCATCTCGCTCGCGACGCTCCCCGTGCCGCTGCGCCAGCAATACGGGATCGGTTGGTCGGCCGCGCGGCAGCGTGGTGTTGAGCGCATGGCGTCCGGCATTCGCGGCGTGTTGCCCGTCGTTCCGGGCGTGCTCCGCCACGTGCCACACTCTCGCTCCGCAGAGCGGCGCGTCCGTCAGGCCCGTGTCGTAGGCGTTGTCTGGTAGTTGCGCCGCGTCGCGATTTGTTCGAAGCCCAGGCGTTCGACATTGCGCGCCGAAGCGCCGCCCTCCACCGTCGAGGCGCCAATGATGTCGCATCCGGCGCGGTGTGCGAGGTCGGCGCGAGCGGTGATGATGGCGCGCTGGAGGTCTCGCCCGCGAAACTCCGGGAGCACCGATCCTGCGCGCAGCCAGCCGACGCCCCCATGGGTGTGAACGCTGCCGGTGGCCACGGGCTCGCCGCCAACCTCCGCGACGAACCGATGGTGGTGCCCAGCCCGCGCCAGGTGCCCCTCCAGATCGATCCACGCCTGGGCTATGTTTGGAGGCAGGTCGCTCGCCGCGACGATCACCGCTGACCATGGGCCGACTTCCTGGCGTCCAAGCTCTCGGATGACGACGCCGTCGGGCGGAGGCTCGCCAACGAGCTCATCGGGGTTTGCCGCCCACCGAGCGAGCGTCGTATCGGCGACGGCGCCGCGCCACGGTGGCTCATCGGCCATGACAAAGCCCGTCACGCCATGAGCGGTGAAGTGCTCGACCGCGCGGTCGACGAGGTTGGGCAGGTGCGCGAAACCGATCGCGCTGTTGAAGGCCTGGCCGGGGAGCTGCGGCGCGGCGGATGCAGCGATGCCACCGTCGTCGAGGATTGAGATCTCCTGGCCGGCCTCCCGTGCGGCATGCCAGAAGGCGAGCGCGCTGACGCGTTCGGCCTGGTCCAGCCGCTCGGCCAAGCTCAGCAGAACGGCAGAGCCATCCTCGGGAGGGGACACGCGGATTGGGTCGCCGGCCCGGACCGTTCCAGGCCTGATGACGCGCGCGTACATCCGGCTGTCGAGCGGATGCGCCTTGGCACCGAGTCGCCCGAAGCGCTGATCCGCGAAGGAGTCGCGGATGGTGCGGCACGGATTCGCGACAGACGAGAGCTCCAGGACCACCCCGGCGCCGATGGCCAGCCGTGATCCGACGGCCAACGCCGATACGTCGAAGCCCTCCGTCGTCAGGTTTTCGCCAGTCGAGCCAGGCTCGATCGGGTGGCCCTCGGCCGCGACGCGCTGAATCGCTTCGATGCCCAAGATGCTGACGGCGCGGTGCGGGCCGCCGTGCACGGTCACCCCGCGCTGGCGGTCACCTTCGACACCATCGCTCGTGACGCGTGCGGCTGGAACCGGCAGCTTCGGCACGCCACCGTCCGACACGTTGATCTGGAGCAGCCGTCCGTCGCTCATATCGGCATCCTACCGCCAGAGGCCGTTACCCGCGCCGGCCCGTCCATCGGTCAATGTTCACGCGGAACCGATGCTGCGCGCGGATTGGCCCATGCAGTGAACACCACTACGCACGAGCGGCACGCCGGCGAGCACGCCACGCTCAGCTGTGACCCATGCAGAGGACAAACGCAGCGCACCGAGCCGCTCGCGTGACGATTGGCCCATACAGTGATCGCACCCCCAGCGCATCGGTCAGCGTGGATGGTGGCGGGCTATCATGAGCGCAGCCCGCTCGGCAGAGGCCCGCGAGCGGTGAGAGGAACCCGATGTGACCCGATTCGCCAAGCTGGCGGTGGCCGCTGCCGTCGCCACCTTCATCCTGATTGCCGTGGGCGGCCTGGTGCGCGCCACCGATTCCGGCCTGGGCTGCCCGGACTGGCCGCTCTGCTTCGGCGACTGGCTGCCGCCCGCAGACCTGCACGCCTGGATCGAGCACACGCATCGGCTCATCGCGGCCGTCTTCGTTGGTCCGCTGGTCGGCGCGATCGGCCTCATCACCGTGTTCACGAAGCGTCGTCGTGACCTACCGCTGCTGCTGGCAGCGATCGCGGCGGGAGTGCTCGTCATCGTGCAGTCGCTGATAGGGGCGGCCGTCGTGCTCGAGGGTCTCGCCGCCGAGCTCGTGACCGCGCACCTCGGCATGGCCCTCGTCGTGTTCGCCGCGGTCATTTTCATCGCCGAGCGAGCAACCCATGGACCGATGCCTGCCGCCCACGCGCGGCCGGGTCTCACGAAGCTGGTCGCGCTCACGGCAGTCGTCGTCTTCGGCCAGATGCTGCTCGGCTCCTGGGTCACAGGTCAGCAGGCGGGACTCGCCTACGCGGACTTCCCGCTCATGAATGGTTCACTTGTGCCGGCGGTTCTCGGCAACGAGCAGGCCGTGCATCTCGCGCATCGCGGGCTGAGCCTGGTGGTCGCGGGCCTGGTCGTGTGGACGGCGATCAGCATCCACCGCTCGACCGATGCGCCGCTGCCGCGGCGACTGGCCACCTGGCTGGTCGTGTTCATCGTGGTGCAGATCGCGCTGGGCGGGCTCAACGTCATCTCGCGCCTGTCCGCCGTCTTCGTGGTCCCGCACCTCGCGGTCGGTGCCGCCCTGTGGGGCGCATCGGTCTGGCTAATGCTGACCACCCGTCGCCTGCGGCCATCCGAGATGGCGGCCCGTACCTCTGCGCCAGCACCTGGACCGATGGACACCGTGCGTGCCTACATCTCGCTCACCAAGCCGCGCATCATCGAGCTGCTGCTAGTCACCACGGTGCCGACCATGGTACTGGCCCAGGGCGGTTTCCCCTCGCTGTGGCTGATGGTCGCGGTCGTGGCCGGTGGCACGCTGGCGGCCGGCGGGGCCAATGCGATCAACATGTACGTGGATCGCGACATCGACCACCTCATGGGTCGCACGCGACATCGGCCGTTACCGCGTCACGCCGTCAGCCCGCGCGGCGCGTTGTGGTTCGGGATCGGGCTCAGCGTGCTGGCGTTCGTTTTCCTGGCGCTCACTGTCAACGTGTTGAGCGCGGTCCTGGCGCTGAGCGCGACCGCGTTTTACGTCTTCGTCTACACGATGTGGCTCAAGCGGAGCACGCCGCAGAACATCGTGATCGGCGGGGCCGCCGGCTGCGTGCCGGTGCTGGTGGCATGGGCCGCGGTGACCGGCGAGGTCGGGCTGCCGGCACTCGTCCTGTTTGCCATCGTGTTTTATTGGACGCCACCGCACTTCTGGGCGCTCGCGCTGCGTTATCGCGGCGACTACGCGGCGGCCGGCGTGCCGATGCTGCCCGTGGTGCGCGGGGAGGCGGAGACCGCGCGCCAGATCGTGCTGTACACGGTCGCGCTGATTGCCGTCAGCCTGCTCCTCCTGCCGGTGGCCGGCATGGGCTGGATCTACCTCGTGTCAGCCGTCGTGCTGGGAGCCGTTTTTCTGCTTCAGGCCGTTCGCCTGCGCCGCGATGCCGGCAATGGCCGGGCTGCGATCAGCCTGTTCCGCTATTCAATCAGCTATCTCACGCTGCTCTTCGCCGCGGTTGCGGCCGACGCCCTGTTGCGCTTCCCGCTCGCCTGACCGAGCCGTCTCCGTCGCCGAGTTGCACCGGGTGCGACCAAAGTCGAAGGAATCTGATCTCCCTCGTCATCTGTTGCATGTAGTGCGACCCAGGACATTTGAGCTCGACCTCCTTCGACTTTAGTGTCGCGGGGTGCAACAAGGGCTGGCGGCGTGCGGCGCAATCGATCACTCGCCCCGAGCGGCGCGCTCGGCAGCGAGGCGGGCGTCCAGGCGGACGGTTCGACGCTCCTCATGGCGCATCCACTGCACCACGACGAATGCCATCCCCGCAAGGAAGAAGACGTCGCCGACGACCCACATGATCACGCCGCCCAACTGCTGGTCCTCGAGCGGCGTGATACCCCAGTCGCGCACGTTCGTCACGTAATGCGGATAGAGCACCGTCGAAGCTGACATGAGTGCCACGCCAAGGAACGAGTTCTGCGGCATGGCGAGGAATAGATAGAGCAGGCGAACCGGGTGCGGCAGGCGCCAGGGGGACGGATCGGCGCCGATGACCGGCCACCAGAACAGGAGCGCCGCGCCCAGGAAGGTCGCGTGCTGGACGTAATGCAGCAGCTGATTCTCGAGGGCCTGATCGTAGAACACGCTGAAATGCCAGCCCCAGTTGACGGCGGCAAACAGCACCCAGGCAACCACCGGGAACGAGATGACGTGCATGACACGGCTCTGAAGCACCGCCAGCAGGCGCCGACGGACCGATGGACGAACGGCGCGCAACGTCAGCGTGATCGGCGCGCCGGCAAGCAGCAGCGGTGCAGCGACCAGCTCGAGC
>JACDHU010000270.1 GCA_013820865.1 Chloroflexota bacterium | reverse complement strand
GCGCTATGGCGTGGTGCCCGACCTCGTCGTCCTCGGCAAGATCATCGGCGGCGGCCTGCCGGTCGGCGCCTACGGCGGCCGGGCCGAGCTGATGCGGCTGATCGCGCCGGACGGCCCGGTCTACCAGGCCGGTACTCTGTCCGGGAACCCACTGGCCATGGCCGCGGGAGCGGCCACGCTGCGCAACCTCACGGCGGAGACCTACGACCACCTCGAGAAGTCGGCCGCGCACCTCGAAGTTGGCCTCGCGCGCGCTGCGGATTCGGCCGGGGCACCGGTCCGGATCAGCCGCGTGGCGAGCCTCCTCACCGCCTTCCTGCCCGATGGATCGTTTCCGGCGTACTTCCAGGCCATGCTGCAGGCAGGGATCATGCTTCCGCCCAGCCAGCACGAAGCATGCTTCGTGTCTGCCGCTCACTCGGCGGCGGACCTCGACGCTACATTGCGCGCAGCGAGCGACGCCTTCGCCGTCGCCAGTAGGGAGCGGTAATCGCCGTGTTCGAACTCCTGGCCGATCCCCAGATCTGGATCGCACTGCTCACCTTGACGGCCCTCGAGATCGTCCTGGGCATCGACAACATCATCTTCATCAGCATCCTCGCCGCGAAGCTGCCGGCCGAGCAGCAGAATCGAGCGCGGATCGTGGGCCTGGGCCTCGCCGCCGGAATGCGCGTCCTCTTGCTCCTCAGCCTGAGCTGGGTGATCGGCCTGACGGACCCGCTCTTCGAGATCATCGGGCAGGAAATCAGCGGGCGTGATCTCATCCTCCTGTTCGGCGGACTGTTCCTCATCGGCAAGGCGACCTTCGAAATCCACGAGAAGCTCGAGGGCGAGGAGGGCCACGCGGCGGCAGGAGCCGGCACCGCAACGTTCGGGGCGATCATCGTGCAGATCGTCCTGCTCGACGCGGTCTTCAGCCTCGACTCGGTTATCACCGCGGTCGGGATGGTCGACGAGGTCCCGGTGATGATCGCCGCGGTGCTCATCGCCATCGGCGTGATGATGGTCTCGGCCAAGGCGATCAGCGACTTCGTGAACAACCATCCGACGGTCAAGATGCTGGCGCTCAGCTTCCTCCTGCTCATCGGCATGGCGCTCGTGGCCGAGGGTTGGGAGCTGCACATTCCGAAGGGCTACATCTACTTCGCGATGGGCTTCAGCGTCTTCGTCGAGCTGTTGAACCTGCGCATGCGCGGCGGGCGCAAGCCGGACCGCCCGGCCCCCGTCGAGCTGCGCCCCACCTACGTCAAGGATCCCGCGGCATCAGGCGCCGTCGGACGACCCGTGCCGAACCGCCGCTTCCCCACCCCGCCCCCGACAGAGGACCAATGATCGAGACCGCTCTCACCACCTCCGCCACCTGGACCGGCGAGGCGCGCTTCCGCGCCGCGCTCGGCCACGAACAGCCAGATCGCACGCCGGTCTGGTTCATGCGCCAGGCCGGCCGCTGCCTGGCCGACTACCGCAAGCTGCGGGAGCGCTATCCCATCCTGACGCTGGCCAAGACCCCGGAGCTGTGCGCCGAGGTCACCATCATGCCGGTCACCGCCTTCGGCGTGGACGCGGCGGTCCTGTTCGCCGACATCATGATTCCCCTGGAGCCAATGGGGGTCAGCCTCGAGATCCAGCCGGATGTCGGGCCGATCATCCACGACCCGATCCGCTCACGCGCGCAGGTAGATGCGCTGCGCCTGATCGACCCCGACGCCGAGGTCGCCTTCGTGATGGATGCCATCCGCCTGGTGCGGCGCGAGCTCGACGGCCGGCAGGCCGTCATCGGCTTCTCTGGCTCACCATTCACCCTGGCCTGCTACCTCATTGAAGGGCGTCCCTCGCGTGACTACGCCATCGCCAAGGCCTTCATGTACCGCGAGCCCGACGCATGGCACGCGCTCATGGACAAGCTCTCGAGCGTGGTGATCGCGTATCTGAATGCCCAGATCAATGCTGGCGTGCACGCCGTCCAGCTCTTCGACTCCTGGGTCGGTGCGCTGTCACCCTCCGACTACGTGACGTATGTCCAGCCGCACGTTTCGCGCATCTTCGCCGAGGTGCGCGGTGCTCCCACAATCCATTTCGGCACCGGCACGGCGGCGCTGCTTGAGCCGATGACGGTCGCGGGCGGCGACATCATCAGCGTCGATCACCGCCAGTCACTGGATCGGGCTTGGGAGCGCATCGGCTTCGACCGGGGCATCCAGGGCAACCTCGACCCAACGCGTGTCCTGGCTGGGTGGGAGGCGACCGCCGATGGCGCACGCGACGTCCTCCGACGAGCGGCGAACCGGTCGGGCCACATCTTCAACCTGGGCCATGGCGTGCTTCCGGAGTCCGATCCGGACATCCTGCGACGCCTGGTGGAGCTGGTGCACGCGGAGTCGGCCCGGTGAAGCTCGGCGTCCTCCTGATGACCTATGGCTCTCCCGCCGCGGACCTGCATGACCTGCCGCAGTACCTGGCGGCCGTGCGTGGCGGCCGCGAGCCTTCACCCGACCTGATCGAGGAGTTTCGGCGCCGATATGAGCTCATAGGCGGCTCTCCGCTGATCGAGATCACCCGCGCGCAGTCGGCGGCAGTCGAAAAAGCGTTGCGCGCCGATGGCGTCGACGCCGTCGCTACGGTCGGGATGCGGTTCAGTGCTCCATCGGTCACCGACGGCCTGCGTTCGCTGGCCGAGCTCGGATGCGACACCGTCAGCGCCATCGTCATGAGCCCACAGTATTCGGAGCTGCTCATGGCCGGCTACCGGCGCGCGATCCACGCCGCGCTTGCCGAGCTCGGACCGTCGGCGCCGTCGGTCCACCTTGCACCGGCCTGGTATCGCGAGCCCGTTTTCATCGAGGCGGTGGCGGAGCGCATTCGCTCCGGACTGGCCGGGCTGCCGGAGGGTGCGCCGGTGCTGCTGACTGCCCATTCGCTTCCCCGCCGCGTCGCCGATGCGGAACCCGCCTACCTCGACCAGCTGCGCGAGACAGCGGAGTCCGTGGCCATTGCTTCAGGGCTGGACGATG
>JACDHU010000269.1 GCA_013820865.1 Chloroflexota bacterium | reverse complement strand
CGAGGGCTACCTGCGGTCGCGCGTTGGTGTGGGGGATCCGGAACCGGCCGCGTAGCGGTTACCATCGGTCCTGATCAATGACATCCCTTCTGCGCCGCCGCACCAAGCCCGAATCAGCCGATGCCCCGGTCATCAGCATGGTCGACGTCGGGATGACCTATCCCAATGGCAAGGTCGCCCTGGCCGATGTCAACGTCGCCATTCCCGCCGGCGCCTTCGTCTTCCTGGTGGGACCCTCGGGCGCGGGGAAGAGCACGTTCATCCGGCTCCTCATCCGCGAGCAACTGCCCACGCATGGCAACGTCCGGGTGGCCGGTCGCGACCTCCTGCGCATGCGACGCGGGCAGGTGCCGGGCCTTCGCCGGCGCATCGGCATCGTGTTCCAGGACTTCCGGCTGCTGCCGAGCAAGACGGTGTGGGAGAACGTGGCCTTCGCGCTGGAGGTGACGGGCGTGCCCGGCATCCAGATCCGTCGCCGCGTGCCGCAACTGCTGAACCTGGTCGGCCTGCATGAGCATGCGCACCACCTGCCGACCCAGCTGTCCGGCGGCGAGCAGCAGCGCGTGGCCATCGCACGCGCCCTCGTCCATGATCCGGCCATCCTCATCGCCGACGAGCCGACCGGCAACCTCGACCCGGTGACGAGCTGGGAGATCATCCAGCTCCTCATCCAGATCAACCAGCTGGGCACCACCGTGCTCATGGCCACGCACAACCAGGAGATCGTCAACGCCATGCGCCGTCGCGTGCTGGCGCTCGAGGGCGGCCATCTTGTGCGCGACGAGGGCACCGCCTCGTACGAGCGGGAGTACTGAGCCGATGCCGTTCGTGCGCTTCATCGGCTTCAGCGTCGTTCGCGCCTGGCAGGGCTTCTGGCGCAACGCGATGATGAGCCTGGCCGCGACCGCGACCGTCGTGCTCATGCTCGTCCTGCTGTCGGGGCTGTTCATCGTCATCACCGGGCTGAACGCGGGACTGGCGTTTATCGAGAGCAAGGTGGCGGTCACTGCGCGCCTGGAGGACGATCTCACCTCGACGGCGCGCGATCGGCTCATCGCTGAGGTCGAGGCCATGCCCGGCGTTGCATCGGTCGCCTACATCTCGCCGGCGGCTGCCATGGAGCGGCTGGAGCAGTCGTACCGCGAGATCGGGCGAACGCTTGACCTCGGCGACCCAGATTCAAACATCACGCTGTTTGCCAGCCTCGAGATCAGCCTGGCCGATCCGGACGCGTCGGGCGCGGTGAGCTCGGCTGTCGCCGACAGCGATGATGTCGATCGAGTGCTGACCAAGCAGGCCGAATACGACACGCTTCTGGGGATCATCAACGTCATTCGCACGGTCGGCTTCGTAGGCATCACGCTGGTGGGCCTGACCGTCCTGTTCATGATTATCAACACCATCCGGATCGCGGTCTATAGCCGTGCCAACGAGATCGAGATCATGCGCCTGGTCGGTGCCACCGACTCCTTCATCCGCTGGCCGTTCATCCTCGAGGGGGTGCTGTGCGGGCTCATCGGCGCGGTCGTGACGATCGTGCTCGTGGCGGCGGTGTGGGATCCGATCCAGCCCGCCATGGTCACCATCTTCCAGATGCCGACCGCGGTGAGCACCCAGTTCCTCACCACGCTGTCATTGCTGCTCTTTGGCGTGGGCCTGGGGCTGGGGGCTCTCGGATCATGGATCAGCGTGCGGTCCTACCTGTCGGCGACGCGGTGAGCCGAACTCGACCGCGACACGTATCGGGATCGTAATGACCCCGATACCGGATGCGAAGCTGACCCGGGTAGACTTCGTGCTCACATGACCGAACCGATTCGTACCGAGCCACGCGCGTCGAGCCTGCCGTGGATCATCTCCCTCGCCCTGGCCGCGGTGGTTGGCGCGCTGCTCTTCGCGGGCGGCTATCTTGCCGGCGGTGCAGGGACGGGTAGCGGATGCGCGGCTCCGGATCCTGCCTTCGACCCACTTTGCGAAGCGTACGGCCGTCTTCAGAGCGAATACGTGGACGAGCTCGACCCGGACAAGCTGGCCGAAGGCGCCATCCGCGGCATGTTCCAGTACGGCGTCGAGGACCCCAACTCGGGGTACATGCCGCCCGAGCAGTATCAGCAGGCGCTGGGCGATCTGTCCGGCACGTTCAGCGGCATCGGCGCCGAGATGTCGATGCAGAACGCCGAGGACCCCGCCGACCTGGCCGCCTGCACCGAATTCACCGGGGTCTGCCAGCTGGTCGTGATTGCACCGCTGTCCGACTCACCCGCCGAGGAAGCCGGCCTGGAAGCCGGTGACGTGGTGCTGGCGGTCGACGGTGACAGTGTCGTTGGATCCATCATGAATGACCAGATCAGCCGCATCCGCGGCGAGTCCGGCACGGATGTCACCCTGACGCTCCAGCGCGACGCCGGGGAGCCGTTCGACCTCACCATCACCCGCGCCCCGATCGAGCTCCAGGAGGTCGAGGCACGCCTGATCGACGAGCACATCGGCTACATCGCGCTCAACGGCTTCTCGGCGCCGGCCGCCGAGCAGTTCGCCGCGGCACTCGAGGACCTGATCGACGAGGGCGCGGACCAGATCGTGTTCGATCTGCGCGACAATCCCGGCGGCTACATCGACGCCGCGCAGCAGATCGCCAGCCAGTTCATCGACGACGGGCTCATCTTCACGCAGGAATCGGCAGGCAACGACATCCGGGAGTACGCTTCAACCGGCGAAGGAATCGCGACCGATCGCGACCTTCCGGTCGTCGTCCTCATCAATCCGGGTTCGGCATCGGCCTCCGAGATCGTGGCAGCTGCGCTCCAGGAGACCGATCGCGCGACCCTCATCGGCGAGCCGAGCTTCGGCAAGAACACGGTCCAGGTCTGGGGTCGGCTCGAGAATGACGCCGGTGTGCGCATCACCATCAGCCGATGGTTCACGCCGCAGCACAACAGCGTGGCGCCCGACGGCGTGCAGCCCGACATCGCCGTCTCCCGCACTGATGCCACGCCGCCTGACGAGGACCTG
>JACDHU010000268.1 GCA_013820865.1 Chloroflexota bacterium | reverse complement strand
ACTCGATACCTCTGGTCAGCTTGCTGCAGGGTCCGCGCGCTGGTGTCAGCGAATATATCGTTAGTGATATAACCTCTGACAGTTGCGAGAACCGCGGCCGAACGGCCGGTCGAGTCGTGGCGCTCACCGGTCGAGCCGGCGATTATCGGTATGCTGGCTCGAGGTTCGGGAACATCGGGAAGTGGCGCACGTTCAGCGTGACCAGCGACGCGCCGATCGACTGGGCTGCGGCGCCGATGAGGTAATCCACCGTGTCGATCCCGGAGTGCGACGCTCGGTATCGGCGGGCGAGCTCGCCGGCAGCATCGGCAATCTCGGCATCGATATCGATCCATGACAGGACGGCGAACAGCATCCCCATCGGCTCAAGCTCGTGCGCGCGGAGGCCGGCAATGATCTCGGTCCGGGTCGGCGTGGCTGCGAACACGCGCTCTCCGCGGCTCAGAAGCTCGGTGAGCAGATCGACCGCGCGAGGGTCGTTGCGAAGGTGATCGACGATGATCGGCGTGTCGATGAGGAGCGTCACCGGTTCGTCGCCTCGTCGTCCTTCGCCGCCGGGTACAGATCAAGGAGGCGCTGCCCGGTCCGGATGCGCTCCACGTACTCCTGGCCGGTCTCCGTCCGATCGCTCCACAGGCCCGCCGTCACACGCAGTGCTTCGCGGACCCGCTTCGCGTCCGGGCTGGTGCCGTATCGCGCTTCGATCGCTTCCCGGATGAGGTGCGACCGGGTGGTCCCGGTCCGTTTCGCCTCGCGATCGAGCGCAGTTGACTGATCCCGGCTGAGGTAGATCTGGGTCCGCTCCATGATGTACGTATACATCGTGCGAACCGCGCCGTCAACTGACGGAGGTGGATCGGTTCGCCGGGCCCCGCGGGCGCAGCCGGTACGTCGCCGAGGCGGTGGCACAACGCGTGCGGCGCGACGCACTCGGTGCCGCCATCCGGGAGACCGCCGGCGCCATGGTCGGCAAGCCGGGCTGGATGAGCCCGGACGAGGTCGCGCGCTGGGTCGACGAGCTGCGTGCCGAAGGGACGGAGTAGCCGATGCGCTACCTGCTCGACACCACCCTGATCATCGACCACGCCCATGGGTACGGGCCGGCCATGGCGTTGCTGCACAAGCTCTACGAGGATGGCGCGGAGCTGTTCACCTGCGACGTGGTCGTCTGCGAGGCACTTTCGGGTGGCTCGGATGAGCACCTGGCAGTCGTCTCACGGCTTCTCGAGCCGCTCGACTACGTGGTAACCGATCCGGCCGCAGCGCGCCTCGCGGCTGATGCTCGCCTGCGACGTCATCGGTCCGGCGGCAAGCTTGGGCTGGGTAATGCCCTGATCGCCGCGGCGGCTGCCGGCCTGGGCGCGACCATCGTGACCCGCAACCGCCCCGACTTCGAGCGACAGGGTGCCTCGGTCCTGGGCTACTGATCGGGTCGCGTGGAGTGTCCACCAGGGGGACGCGCCGATCCGGCCTGGTCGGGTTCACTGCGGCGCGGTTTCGGGGGCTGTCACCGGATATATCACTAACGCTATAACCGCTGACAGCGGCGGCAACGCGACGCGTGAGCTGTCGCCAGCGCCTGGCCGTCCGCGATGCTCTCGACGCGTCCCTCGAGAGCCCGACGCGCATCGTTCAGCCGGATCGCCGAGGCCGACGGATCCGATGCCACTCCGCATGGTCCTCCATTGCGTCGAGATCGCTCATTGAGAAAGTGAAGTCCGGGTCCATCGCCGGCAGCCGCGGCTCGCGGTTGGGATCCAGCCGTCGCACGAGGCGATCGAGAAGACGATCCACCACTTCCTTGCCACGCAGGCCGTTGAGCCACGGCCCCGGAATGCTGTCGAGTCCCCAGTAGGTGCCGGCAAGGCCTCCGGCGATGGCAGCGGTCGTATCGGTGTCGTTGCCGTACTGGACCGCGCGGACCACGGCGGACCGATAGCCGTCGCTCGCTTCAAACGCGTCCCAGGCGCTCCAGAAGCTGTCGCTGACATGGCCACGACCCTCGCGCGTGGGCCACGCGAGCAAATTGTCGAGCGCTGTCACCAGCTCCGACTGACCTTGGTATTCCGCCCGAAGAAGCTCCGAGGATCGCGCGAGCGCGCTTGACCGATCCTGTCCGCCGGCCAGCAGCTCACGCGTGATGAGGACGTACAGGGCGCAGGCAACCAGGCACGCGGGAGCCCCATGCGTGATGCGACTGGACCGATGTGCGCGATCCACCAGCTCGGCCGTTGAAGCGCTCGGGTCGACCAGGGCGATCGGCAGGATGCGCATGAGCGACCCGTTGCCGAGAGCGTCGGGATCGTCCCCGGCTTCCTCGGCGGGGACGCCGTCCGCGACACGCGCCAGGGCCTGTGAGGTTGCGCCGCCGATGTCGAAGCGTCCGTCCCGGTCGGGCGTGTACTTTCTGTGATCGCGCCAGTCGAGAAAGCGACGCGCCTGATCGGCTGTGTCGAAGCCGGCATCGAGCAGCGAGTCAAGAAGCGCCAGCATGAGAGCGCCGTCGTCGCTCCACGTGCCCGCCGGCTGGTTGTGGGTGCCGTTGCCGCGCCACTCGACGGTCTCGATGTCGTGCGTGAACTCGTACGGGACGCCGAGCGCATCACCCACCAGGTGGCCATAGATCGCTCCTCGAACCCGGTCACGCGTTGTCATGGACTCATGATGCCGTCTCAGGCGACTGCGCGACGCGTGGAGTGTCCACCGTGGGGACGCGTCGAGTGCGGCGCGCGGTTTCGCAGGCTGTCAGCGGATATATCACTAACGCTATAACCGGTGACAGTGGGGCGACGCGACGCATGAGCTGTCGCAATCGCCGTCAAAGATGCTCTCCTGGCCGATGCGGATCGGCGTGGAGCGTCCATCGGGGGGACGCGCCGATCCGCACCATCGGGCACAATGCGCCGTAGGAGGGAATCACCATCGCCGTAGCGTCGTCAGCTGCCAGTGAGCGCGTTGACCACCGACTGACCGATGAGCAGCGCGCCATCGTCGAGCACGGCGATGGGCCGGC
>JACDHU010000043.1 GCA_013820865.1 Chloroflexota bacterium | reverse complement strand
GTCATACACGCCATTGGCGGCGTGGGCGCTCAGCTCAAGGAAGGCTGAGCCGGGGTCAAGCAGCCGGTCGATCCGCTCGCGCACCGGCAGCTTGCCGCGTTCGCGATGGCGCTCGATGGATCGGTCGTCGCCGCCGGCACCGTAGTGCGTCAGAGCGGTCGTTCGTGCGCGAAGGTCGTCGACGAGAGCCTGCATGGCGCTGGCGTTGTCGCGGGCTGTTGGAGCTTCGGGATCGATCGAGGAGCGCAAGATTGCCATCGCCGCCGATTATCGCCGCCGGACGCTCCTCGCGTGGCCTGTGCCGGATGATTCGATCAGGCCAGGGACATGAGGGGGACGATCTGGTCCACGTGCGCGCAGTTGATGATGACGACCGTGACCACGTGCTCGAATGGCGGCTCAGTGTCGTGAAGGATGTAGCCGTCGGTCAGTGCCAGGAAGGTCTGGCTGCGCACGAGGTGCAGACCGATCTCGACACCCGGATGCAGGTGCACGTTACCGGTCACATTGAATGGCCCGGCCTTGACGGCCGCGCGACGCAGACGCCGATGAAGCCGCAGCTGGCGGCTGGCTCGCCACTCCGGCGGCATGGCCAGGATGACGCTTGCGGTCGGAAGGCTTTCCCACTCGCCGGTGGCGCTGTCGAGTACCGGATCGCCGTCGGTGGTCGGCATGGCGCGGTCATCGAGCGGCCCGGGGCTGGGCCGCCACAGCCGCAGCTCGTCCTGCGTGGCGAGGAGATCCGTGACGCGTTGACCGTTCGGCGCGATCCAGCCGACAATGCGTGAATCCGCGGTATACAGCTCGATCGGGGCCAGCTCGGATGAGATGGCAACCGCCGCGCTCCCCTGAGTGGCCGATGGGCCGGGGCCGCGGCGCCAGTTCCAGAACGTCACGTTGCTCTCCTGCTCGGAATCGGCCGATCGGGCATCACGGCGGCCATAACGCAACCGTACGCGGCCGCCCGCCTGGCACCAACGGGCCGATAGTCCTACCGCGCCGGCACCGCTCGCCGGCACACTTCGCTATCGTGCTCGGATGATCGAGTTCGACGAATTCCTGAAGGTCGAGATGCGCGTCGGGCGCATCGTTGCGGCCGATCCATTTCCCGAGGCGCGTAAGCCCTCGGTCAAGCTGCGCATCGACTTCGGGCCGGACATCGGCGAGCGCGTCAGCTCGGCCCAGCTGACGGTGACCTATCCGGACCGATCCGCGCTGGTCGGCCGGCAGGTCGTGGCGGTCATGAACTTCGCCCCGCGCCGGATCGCTGGCTTCAAGAGCGAAGTCCTCGTGCTCGGCGCGATGGGTGACGCCGGCGGCGTGTTTCTGTTGACGCCTGACCCGCCATGCGCAGAGGGCCTGCGCATCGGGTGATGAGCGGCGATACTCGGTCTGATGACCGAGTCCACTTCGACCCTGATCGCCGGAGACGCCCCGCAGGGCATGCCGGATGCGAACATGACTCCGCCGCAGATCGCACGAAGCGGCGATCCGTTCGCTGCCCTTCGCATCGTTCATTTCGTCTCACGCCTGCATCGCAACCAGACGCTCCAGCTGCGCGACGTGGTCAATGCCTGTAACGCCACCTTCCTCGACTGGTATTTCACCGAGAAGGTCGTGCTGGCCGAGATCGTTCAGCTCCAGGCGAACTGGGGCATCAGCTTTCACGGCGATGATCGGATCGTGCTCGACCGCAATGAACGCGGCCACACCTTGCTCATCATCGACTCCACCAAGATGTCGACCTTCCTCATCAACGAGGCGCATCGCCTGTCCGAGAAGTGCGTCGAGGAGCTTCGTCAGTTCACGCTGGGCGACGGGATCAGCGCGGACAATTGACGCTTAGCCGCGGAGCTGACCCAGCTTCTCGTCACGGCCGATGAGGATCAGCTCATCTCCCTCCGCGATGCGTTCCTCGCGCGCGGGGTTGACGAACACCTGCTTACCGCGGCGCAGCGCAATGGGCGTGAGGCCCAGCCGCGTCTTGAGGTCCAGCTCGGCGAGCGACTTGCCGATGAACGACTTCGGCGGCCGGATCTTCTCGAGGCCGAAATTCGGAGCCACATCCAGGTAGTCGATCACGTTCGGCACGTTGAATGAATGCGCCAGGCGAAGGCCGGTCTCACGCTCGGGGAAGACGACCCGATCCGCGCCGACGCGCGCCAGGATCTCACCGTGCAGCACGCTGCCTGCCTTCGAGATCACGTTGCGCACGCCGAGGCGCTTCAGCACCATCGTCGCGAAGATCGATGGCTCCGCATCGCTGCTGATGGCAACGATGGCCGTGTTGAAATCAGCCGCACCGGCCGACCGCAGCGCGTCCTCATCGGCGGCATCCAGTTGGAGGGCGTGCGTGACGTCGGCCGCGATGTCGTTCACCAGCTGCTCGCTGCGGTCGATCGCCAGCACCTGGTGGCCGAGGCGCTCGAGCTCGCGCGCGACCGCTGAGCCGAATCGGCCCATCCCGATCACAACCACCTGTTCTCCTGCCATGCATCTAGCCTAGCCGATGCGGACCGTTTCGACGGCCGGACGATACGCCACGGGATGCGCGCGCGCGGCAAGGGCGATGACGAGCGTGAGCGGGCCGAGCCGTCCGATGAACATCGCGAAGGTCGTGATCAAGCGGGCCGGATCACTCAGATCGGGTGTGATCCCGGTGCTGGCGCCGACCGTGCCGAAGGCGGACACCGCCTCGAACAGTGTCTGCACGAAGGTGGCGTCGGTAGTCAGTGTCAGCCCCAGGCCGATCACGAACACGAATCCGAACGAGAGCAGGACCACCGTCAACGCGCGGTACACGATGGCATGCTGGATTCTGCGCCCGAAGGCCGTGGCCGAGGGTTGTCCCTTCACGGTGGACACGATCGCGATCACGAGGACGGCAAGCGTGTTGACCTTGATCCCGCCGGCGGTTGACCCGGACGCACCCCCGACGAACATGAGTGCCATCACCGCAAACAAGGTCGACTCGATGAACGCGCTGGTGTTGAGCGCGGTGAAGCCCGCGGTGCGCAACGTGGCCGATTCGAAGAATGCATTGAGCAGGCGCTGTTCCGTCGGAAGGGCCCCCAGGGTCAGGGGGTTCGACCACTCGGTGAACCCGATGAGCGCGGTACCTCCGAGCAGGAGCGCCACGCTCATGGCGAGCACGAGCTTCGTCTCCAGCGCCATGCGCGTCCACCGTCGCTTGTCGATCGCGTCGCCAACGATCGCGAAGCCGAGTCCTCCCAGCGTGAGCAGGATGGCGACCGTCAGGAGCACGATCCAGTCGTCGACGAATGGGATCAGCGAGCGAAATCCGCCGGTCAGATCGAAGCCGGCGTTGTTGAACGCCGACACCGAGTGGAATATGCCCCACCAGATGCCGAGCGGGTCACCGGGTGGGCCGGCCTCTGGACCCGCGGTGAAGGCGATCGAGAGGACGATGGCGCCGATGACCTCGCACACCACAGTGAAGATGGCGATGCGCTTCACGATGGAGGTGACGGTGCCGAGCTGCAGTCCACCGAGTGACTCCTGCACCAGGACGCGATCTCGCAGCGTGGTCCGGCGGCGGACGAACAGGAACAGGAGCAGGGTCGAGCCGGCCATGATGCCGAAGCCGCCGAGCTGGACGAGCATCAGGATCACGACCTGCCCGAACGGACTCCAATGCTTGGCGGTGTCGAGAACCACGAGGCCGGTGACGCATGCGGCGCTCGTCGCGGTGAACAGCGCGTCGATGAATCGCGTGCTTGATCCGTCGTTCGTGGCCAGTGGCAGCATCAGGAGCAGCGTGCCGACGCTGATCAGGACGGTGAACACGAGGAGGAGCGAGACGGCCGGCGGGGGAGGCTTGCGCATCCGTTTCGGCGCGCGGACGGTGAACTCCTGCGGCTGCGTGCGCTGGACGCGAACGCGCCGATCGCCGGGCCGCCTGCCTTCGAGCGTCACGAACGAGAGCGCCGCGCAATGTGCATGAACGGAGAGTAGCGCGGGTCAGACCCGGTCGGAGTCCCCTGCCTGCCCCATCGGCGCGGCGCCCACCGCCGGCCGAACATCGCCGTCCGCGACCGGCAAGGGAACGCGCCGCGGCTTTGGCCGGAACGGGCTGGTCTCGGGCACGACAGGGCCATCGGTTTCGGCAAGCGTGCCTCCGCGGTAGGCTTCCCAGACCGCCATGACCGAGTCGCGATGCGGCTTGATGCGACAGTGCTCGTCGCGGTTGCCCATCTCGTCGCAATACCCGAGCGGCACGCACTTCGGCACCAGGAAGCTGCCGAAGAACGGGCTGACGCGGAACACCTCATGGCGAATCTGCTTGAAGAGCTGGCGGATCTCCCACTGCGCCATCGTGCACAGGCGCAGACCCGACATGTGGATGAGCTGGCGCAGGTTGACCGTCATGATCAAGTTGGTCTGCATCGCGTTCGGGAAGATGAAGCGGGCGTCCTCAGCCGGGACCTCGGCCTGCAGGAGCTGGCCATACAGATCCATGTTCTCGTCGATCGCGCGCTCGAAGCGCCCGGCCAAGTCATCGGGCAGGTCACCCTTCGTGATCGAGTCGGGGACCGTGTAGTTGTCGCGCTGCTTGAAGCTGACGTAGCGCTGCGACTGCTGGTCGAAGGCGGTTCCGGCCCGATGACGCACCAGCTGATGGCTGAGCGTTCGGGTCACTCCGCTGATGGCGAACGTGAAGTTCACGTGCTCGATGGTGGACCCATGCCCCGACTCCATCACTTTGCGCACCAGGTTCTGCTGCTTCTCGTCGGCCGTCTCGCGACTCACGGCCTTGTCCCAGATCTTGTCGGGCATCAGCTCCGAATAGCACGTGCGGCAGGCGGTGTAGATAAGGGGCAGGTAGTACTCCTCGACGATCTCCTTCGTCGGGAAGATGAGCTTGGCTGACAGGGCGTTCGTGGTGGATGGCATGGGTGCCGAGTGTAACAGCGCGCGCAGGCTGGTGATTATCGTTATCCACAACATATAGCGGTGTGGATAAGTCAGGCACCTCTATCTTGTGCTGTTTCGTCCAGATCGACCACGGAAGGCCGGCGCCCCTCGAGCCGCGCCAGCCCGTGCAGGCGATCGAGCGCAATGCGGTCGCCGCCGGCCGCGCGCGCGCTGGCCAGCGCCTCGTCGACGCGGGCCAGCAGCCCGTCGACATCGAGGTCCTCCCCCTCCCGCATGAGGGCTACACCGATACTCAGCGTGACTGCCACCTGGGCATCTCCGACACCGATAACGCGACGGCCCAACCGGTGACGCAGCGCATCGGCGAAGATGGCGGCCCCGACCTCGTCGGTATGAGGCAGGATCGCCAAGAACGAATCGCTTCCGGCACGGCCCAACGCGTCGGCCTCGCGCACCCGAAGACGGGTGCGAAGCGCAACCTCGCGCAGAATCGCGTCGCCGCCAGTGATCCCATGCATGCGATTCATTTCGGCAAAGTGGTCGACATCGAGCAGCACGATGGCGATCGGGTGGCTGTAGCGACGCGCCTGCGCCATCTCGCCATGCAGCCGCTCGAGGACCGCGGATCGGCTTACAACTCCGGTGAGGGTATCGACGGTCGATGCGCGCTCGAGTTCCGAGCGCTGAAGCTCGACGGTCCGGCGTGACTGAAGCAGTTCTTCGATGGTGCCTCGCAGCTCGCGGCCGAGGCGCTCGAGCTCCGGCGTACTTCCGGGGTCTCGGATGATCGCGGTGAGGCCATCGCCCGAGCGATGGAGGTTGATCTCGAGACCGCCGACACCACCTCTGGGTGTCACCGCGCTGTCCTGCGCGGGCAGCTCGGCGATCGAAACTCCGAGCAGATCCTCGAGGCGTGAGCCGACTGCCGCGTCATCGAGCCCGAGCATCCGTGTTGCCGCGCCATTCCAGTCATGCAGCTGGAGCCGGCCATCGAAACGGAGCACTGCGTCGCTCATTCGGGCGGCCAGCTCCGGCAGTCGACGCTCGTCCGAAGCGTCGGCGCGTGGCTCGTCGGACAGCAGCCCATGCAGGCCGATGAGCTGAGAACCGATGAGAGCCAGCAGGCCGATGAGCCCGTCGATTCCGGCCGGACGACCCACGAGCAGCGCGGCGGCGGCCACCGCGACACTGGCCGAGACGACCATCATCGGACGTCCTGCACTCACGCCGGCGGCCAGCAGCGCCAGGGCGGCGGTCAGCGACAGCATGAGCGCGTGCAGCGGTTCAAGAGCCTGGGACGTGGCCGGAAGCAGCCCGGCAAGCGCGGCGGCCTCGGCCCCAATGAACACTCCCGCGGCGGCGGCAAAGCGAGTGCGATGCCCGAGGACCATGGCACCGAGGCGATCGGCGAGCGCGGCGGCAAGAAGAAGCACGCCCGCGCCAAGGAGGGGAACGGCGAGCGATCCGGCACCGGAGATGAGACCGATGGCGCCACCGGCCACGGCCGCGGACGCGCCAGCGTGGAGCAGCGGGGCAAGCATCCCGCGACGCAGCCCGATAACGAGTCCGCCGATCGCAAACGTGCCCGCCGAGGTTGCGAGGCCGATGGAGACCCACGGTAGCAAGGCGGCATCCGGGTCGTCGGGCGACCCGAAGCGGCCCGACGCAGCGAGAACGAGCGGCAGGAAGGCAAGCAGCAGCAGGAGGACGGCGCGAGTGGCGCGCCGGACGCTCGATGGCTCCATACCGAGAGTCTCAGGTTCGTGACGACGTCGAACAATGGTACGAAGGGTGTTGGCTGCCTTGGGGCTGCCTATACTCCCGAGGTGGTGAGCGAACGCCGTACCGTTGTGATGTCCCGCGCCGCGTTTCTCACCGAGACCGATGACCTCATCGCCACCGGTGAGTCATTGCTCGAAGAGCCGGTCTGGGATCGATTCCGTGATTGGCTGCTTGTGTCGGACCAGCTGCTGGAGCGTGTCTGGGGGCGCATGGACCGATACCATCTCGCCTGGCTGAACGTGGGGCGCGGCAGCGCACCGCCCGGTTCGTCGCTCGATGACAAAGGCACGCGTCGCTTTATTGCCGAGGTCGCTAGCGGAAAGCTGGCCGTCCTGCGTACGATGAGGGTCACCGTCGAACGACAGGGCTGGACGCTGCTCTCCGACGACGATTCATTCGAACGATCACAGGAGGATCGGTGAGCTATCCGATCGCGCAGGGAGGTCTGGCGGCCGTCCTCGCACACCCCGATGACGAGAGCTTCGGCTGTGCAGGCTCGTTGGCCCTCGCCCGGGATCGCGGCGTGACGACGCGGCTGCTGGTGGTGACGCGCGGCGAGGCCGGCACACCGGACGGGACGCCCGATGCGGGGATGGGCGATCAGAGAGAGGCGGAGCTGATCGGCGCGGCGCGCGCCATCGGCCTGGACGAAGTGTCGCTGCTGGATGGCTACCCCGATGGCGGCGTCGCTGACCGTCCGTTTGACACACTGGTCGACGAGATCGCGGCCTGGCTGGCCGAGCGGCGCCCGACGGCCGTCATCACGTTCGGTCCGCATGGCGTCACCGGCCACCCGGACCATATCGTCGTCGGCAGCGCCACCCGCTGGGCGGTGGAGCGGCTCGCCGAATCGGGGCTGGCGCCGAACGCGGTGTATGTCATTTCACCCATCTTCGATCCGGGTGGCGGCCGCTTCGATCTGTCGCCCGAGGAGCAGTCCGCGACGCATCGGATCGACATCACCGCGGTCGCCGATCGCAAGCTGGCCGCCCTCGACAGCCACGCCAGCCAGACCGATACCGCCGACGAAATCGCCGCCCTCCGCGCCGCCATCGAGTCCGAGCGCCCTATCTACGAGGGATACCACCGGGTTCGCCCCCTCGTGCCGCCACCGCACCCGACCTTCGACACAAAGCTGCTCTGAGAGGCCGTTGACAGCATCGGGAGTAGACTGTGGCCATGACGATCGAAGCCAACCTCGGCAAAGTGGACGAGGTGATGACCGCCCTGTACGAGATCCAGGACCCCGAGATCGGGATGAGCATCGTTGACCTTGACCTGATCAAGGGTGTCGAGATCGGTGCCGACGGTGCCCCGACCGAGATCAAGATGATTCTCACGACCCCGTTCTGCCCGTGGGCCGGTGAGCTGATCCAGACGGTGAAGGCGAAGGCCGAAGAGGTCGTCGGGCCACCGGTCAAGGTCACGCTCCTGGCCGACCGCTGGGAGCCACCTCCGGGCCTGTTCTAGCCTCGTGCGGATCTACACCCGCAAGGGCGACGACGGCACGACCGGCCTGCTGTTCGGCGGCGACCGTGTCAGCAAAGCCGATGTGCGAACGGACGCCTACGGCACGACCGACGAGGCCGTTTCGGCGCTCGGGCTGGCGCGCGCCGCCATCGGCTCCGAGACCGATGCCACCGAGGGTCGCCTGGCGGCGCTCATCCTCCGCATCCAGCGCGAGCTCTTCGTGGTCGGAGCGGAGCTCGCGACCCACCCGGATCGCCGCGAGCGCCTGACCGATGGCGTCTCTCGCGTGACCGCCGACATGGTGGGCGCGCTCGAAACCGACATCGACGAGCTCGAGTTGCAGATGGAGCAGCCGAAGGAGTTCGTCATTCCCGGCGAGTCGATGACGGGCGCCGCCCTCGACCTGGCCCGCACGACGATCCGTCGCGCTGAACGGCGCTGCGTCGCCCTCGCCGGCATGGGCGGCCTCGGAGATTCGTCAGTGATCCCGTACCTCAACCGCTTGGCAGATCTGCTCTTCGTCATGGCACGTGCCGCCGACGGCGGATTTCGCCCCGTCCGAAGCTAGCCCGCCGCGCTCCGCTCCGCAGCATTGCGGTGGCGCGGATTCGGGCGACGAATTGGCCGAGGCCGGTGGAATCCTTCGATGAACGGGCTAGAATCAGTCCATATCAGTGCGCACTGCGCCAACCCCACCAATCGAGGTCAACGAACGAGCCATGACCCTGACCGTTTCGCGCCAGCAGATGTTCATCAATGGCGACTGGACCGATGCCGGCAGCGGCGAGACCGCATCGGTCATCAACCCGGCCACCGAGGAGGAGATCGCCCAGGTTCCCAAAGGCGACGCGTCTGACGTTGACCGGGCCGTAGCCGCAGCGCGCGCCGCCTTCGAGACCTGGTCGCAGTCGACGCCGCAGGATCGATCGAAGGCGCTGTACGCCTTCGCTGATGCGATCGAGAAGGACGCCGAAACGCTTTCCGGCCTGGAGCAGGCGAACGTCGGCAAGCCGAAGGGCACTGCCGACTTCGACGTCGAGTTCACGGTCGACAACGTCCGCTTTTTCGCCGGCGCCGCACGCGTGGTCGAGGGCAGGGCCGCTGGGGAGTACGTCAGCACCCACACGAGCATGGTCCGCCGCGAGCCGGCGGGCGTCGTGGGGCAGGTTGCGCCATGGAACTATCCGCTCATGATGGCGATCTGGAAGCTCGGTCCCGCCCTTGCGGCCGGCTGCACCGTCGTCCTCAAGCCGGCCTCCATGACGCCGCTGTCCGCGCTGCGCCTCGCGGAGCTTGCCGCCGACATCTTCCCGAAAGGCGTCTTCAACGTGGTCACCGGGCCCGGCGCCGTGGTCGGGGATCGGCTGATCCGCCATCCCGACGTCGACATGGTGAGCCTGACCGG
>JACDHU010000267.1 GCA_013820865.1 Chloroflexota bacterium | reverse complement strand
AGCGAACATGGCGACGGCACGCGGCCATCGCGAACGGTGTGGCCGCCGGGCTGGAGTCGCTCGGGCTGCGACTGGTCGCGGCCCCGGCCGATCGGTCCAACACGGTCACCGCGGCCTGGGTGCCTGTCGGCATCGAATGGGGGCCGTTCAATGCGGCCATGCGCGCCGCCGGCCTTGTCATCGCCGGAGGCCAGGGGAAATGGACGGGCAAGATCCTGCGCTTCGGCCACATGGGCGAGGTCGGGATCGACGAGATGGCCGAGGCGCTCGCCATCATGGGCAGATCGCTCCCCGACTTCGGCCACGCCGCCGATGGTGATACCGCCGCCCGCGCGGCGCGCGAGGTCTACGACGCGGCGACCACGACCACGCGGTGATCGACGCGCGCCTCATCGTCGTCCGTCACGGCGTCACCGACTGGAACCGCGAGGGCCGGTTCCAGGGCCATCTCGACCCACCATTGGCCGATGCGGGCAGGCACGAGGCGCAATTGGTGGGCGCTCGTCTCGCAGCCGACTCAGAACTGCGGCCGGCACGCGTCATCTCCTCGTCCCTCACGCGGGCAGTGCAGACCGCTGGTGCCATCGCCAGCGCGGCCGGTGTCGGTGTCGAGGCCGACGCGCGCCTGATCGAGATCGGCCAGGGCGAGTGGGAGGGACGCACCCACGCCGAGCTCGAGGCCAATGATCATGATCGATACCAGGCTTGGCGCCACGCGCCCGGCGTTCGTCAGCCACCGGGCGGCGAGTCCATCGCTGCGGCCAGCGCACGCGTGGCCGAACTCCTGGGCGAGCTCACCTCGTCCGACGGGCCGTTCCCGATCTGTCTCGTCAGCCACGGGGGAACGCTGCGCATCGCGGCCCAGCTGTTGCTCGACCTCGGCGCCGATCACTCGTGGGCGCTGGACGTGGACAATGCCTCGGTCGGCGTCGTGACTCGCTCGACGGCCGGCTGGAGCCTGGACCGATGGAACGACACACTGCACCTCCTCGGGCTCGAACCCACCCACGTCGACGAGGAAGACGGACGCCCCCTGGCGCTCTAGCTGGTCTTCTCGCGACGCGTGACCCGACGCAGCCAGCGTCGCACCGCCAGGCCGACGAGTGGCCGGCGCAAACGAGCCAGCGCGCTCTCCAGCCGCTGCGATGCTCCCCACGACATGCGCTGACCGGAGTACGCCTGGAGCACCTTGCCGTCAGCGACGGTGCGGATCGGCTGACCATGGGCGGGCAGCTGCTCCTCCAGCCAGCCGGCGTACTCGTAGATGGTCTCCGACGGCCGCGGCCCGACGCCGGCGCGCTCGGCCGCCTGCGTCAACCGTCGCCACGCGCGATCCCCGGCAGGGAGCAGCCGCCAGCGACGCTCGGCGCGCTGCATCTGCCACCAGAGGACCCCGAGCGCCGCGAGGACGAGAAGAGACATGACGAAGGCATTGCCGAGCTGGCCTCCTCCGGGCGATGCACCGGGGAGACCGGGCTCCTCGGAGTCGATGGCTCCCGGCGCGAGCACGGGCGATGGCAGCGCATCGAGACCGCGGCCTCCGAGAACAGCAAGCGGGATCTCTCGCTCGAGCCACTCTTCCGGGCCCTGGAACGAGCCCGGAACTCGCTCGGCATCATCAGGCAGCCGCACGAATCGCGAGTTGATGGACTTCGTGGCCTCGAAGATCTCCCAGCCATAGCCGGGGAAATAGACCTCGACCCACGCGTGCGCGTTTGCCTCGCGGACGAGGTACAGGTCGTCGCCGAGCGCTTCGCCCGGCGCGAAGCCGACGGCAACGCGCGCCGGGATGCCGAGCGACCGCGCCATGACGGCCATCGCGCTGGCGTAGTACTGGCAGTAGCCCGACCTGCCGTCATCGGCGAACAGGAACGTGTCGACCAGGTCCGCGTCGCGCGGGATCTCCGGACCAATGGTGGCGTAGGTAAAGCCGCTGCCACGCAGGAACCGCGACAGCATGTCTGCCTGCTCGTACACAGTGGTCGCCCCCTCGGTGACATCGCGCGCCAACTCGGCTACGCGGGCGGTCACACCCGTGTCATCAAGATACAGTGCTCGGACCTCCTCCGGATAGTCGGTGCCCGCTGCCGCCAGCTCCGCTTCGGTGGCCCGGCTGATGGCCACTCGCAGCTCGTACGTCTCGCCCTCCACCGGTGCCTGCGGCGCCTCGATGCCGCCAAGAACAGGTAGGCCCCCTGACTCCCGAACCATGGTCGGAACGAAGACGCGCAGCGGCGACCCGGCCGTGAAAATGTTGCGACCGATGCCCTGGCGCATCTCGATCGCGATCTCCTCGACGTCGACGGCGGCGGCGACCTGCGGGAATTCGGATGTCGGCCCGTCAAACAGGAGCTCGCCGGCCGGAACGTCGCGCGACTCGCCATCGGTCCGCTCCCAGCCCCGGCCGGTGTACGTGTCGTACGTGCCGGTGCGCAGATAGTGCGGGCGCTCAGCCGCCAGGACGAGAACCTCCGCATCGTTGCTCACCCACTCGCCGAACACGGTGAACGATGGCCCGAAGCTATTGCCGGTGATCCGGGATTGCGGGTTCGTGAGGCTGCCGAAGACACCCTCGAACTGGTCGCGCACGCCATTCCATGCGCCGTCGAGGCTGCGCCAGGCCCCGGTGAGCGGGGCGGCAACGGCGACAGTGGTCAGTATCCAAGCGAGCGCAACCGTGCCGGCGGCGAAGATGATCCCGGACCGCATGATGGCGGCCGGAACCTCGAGGTTCTCGTTGACGCGACGGCGCTCCCAGCTTTCCTGGCGCGTGACGAGCGACGCACGCAGCCACAGCAGCAGCGCCGCCAGGACGAAGAGGAGCAGGTAGCCGAACAGGTCGGTGAAGGTCGCCGACATGTTGGTGATGAGGGCCGCGCCCAACAGCACGATCGCATCGAGCACGCGGTGGTAGCGATACACCGCGTACGAGGCGATGAAGGCGGTCGTCCACATGAGCATGCCGAGGCCGATGGCGAACGGCGACATCTGGTCCGGATACCCGGTGCGCAGGATGATGACGAGCCACTCGATC
>JACDHU010000266.1 GCA_013820865.1 Chloroflexota bacterium | reverse complement strand
ACCTCCAACTGTATCGCGTCCGCGCCGATCTCGGCCGCAACCGACCCGACCTGCGTCGTGGTTGCCACGACCGCGAGTCGGTCGTCGGAGTCTTCAGCGCCCGGGCCAACGCAGCCGGATGCCGCAAGAATAATGGCGGCCATGACGGCGCCGCGACCGAAGGCTGTGCTCTTCATGTGAGATACAGTATCACATAGCGGCCGAACGGCCAATGTGCAGCCACGCTCGTATACTCGTCTGGCCGCGATTCAACGACGATCGACTTGTCGCGCCCCTGGAGGTGACCATCCGAACCACGTTGCTGTTGTCCGTTATTTCCGTGGTCCTCGCCGCCTGCGTCGCCGATACCCGGCCCGATGACGCGGCATGCTCGGCGCCGACGATCGAGTTGGAGCTGACCGTGCGGGCCGATGACATGGTTCCGAGCAACCCATCGGTGTGTCGCGACCAGGAAGTCACGCTCGTCATCTCGGCACAGGTCGATGGCGTGATTCACGTCCACGGGTACGACACCGAGCTTCCCGCCACCGAGCTGAGCAACGGCGACGAGCTGAGCCTGATCTTCGACGCCAGCCGCAGCGGTCAATATCCGATCGAGCTGCATCGACTGGAGAGTCCGCAGGGGATCAACGTCGGCATCCTCACGGTCCATGAGCCCTAGCAGCCGCTACCTCGCCGCGATACTCCTGGCTGCGGCGGTGGGTGTCCTCGGCTCCGTGCAGCCGGTGGCCGCGCACGCCATCGGCGGCACATTCCAATTGCCGGTGCCGCTGTGGTTGTACCTCACCGCGGCCGCGATCGCGGTCGGCGCGTCGTTCGTGATCACCGCGATCGTATCTCGCGACGACAGCAACCGGGCTTACCCGACCCGCTCGGTGGCCGCGGCCGTCGCCGCTTCGACGCGAGTGGCGCTTCGCGGCATCGGTATGGGGTGGTGGTACGGGGCGATCGCGGTGGGCTTCATCGTTGGCGACATCTCTCCCCTGCCGGCCGTGCTGCTGTGGATCGGCATCTGGGTCGGTCTTCCGATCGTGGCCGTCCTGTTCGGCAACCCATGGCCGTCGCTCAGCCCGTTTCGCACCACATTCGCCGTACTGGAACGGCTGGCGCGCCGTGCGGGCAGGAAAGGATTGGACGCCGGCGTACCATTTCCGTCGAGCGTCGCACGCTGGCCCGCGGTGGGACTGCTGGCTGCCGGCATTTGGGCCGAACTGATCCTTCCCGGTGGCGAGGTCGCGGTCACCGTGGCGAGCGTCATGCTGGGCTACACGCTCGTGACCATGGCCGGCATGACGCTATTCGGCCAGGTCGCATGGCTCCGCAACGCCGAGCTGTTCGAGGTCGAGCTCGGATGGTTCGGCCGCATCGGTCCCGTGGGAAGGCGCTCCCGGCAACCGGCCCTGTGCGACGGATGCAGCGAGGCGTGCGATCCAGTGCGCTGCATCGACTGTCCCGAGTGCAGCGTGGCCGCCGACGATCAGGAGCGCGAGCCGATTCTGCGGCCCTGGGTCACCGGGCTCACCGACGTCACTCGGGTCGGCTGGTCCGACGCTGTCTTCATCGTCCTGGCGCTGGCCGGCGTCAGCTACGACGGGATGCGCGAGACGGCGTTCGGCGCCACACTCCTGGACGTCTTCCTGCCGCCGATCCAGGGCCTGCTCGGATTGAGCGCCCTGGCCTTCCTGCTGACCGATACGCTGGCATTCGTCGCCATATTCGCCGTCTTTGCGCTGGCCTTCGGCTTCGTTGTGCGTCTGACGCAATTGCTTGCTGACCCTCGTGGACGCCGTCCGCTGGCCATGCTCGCAGGCGTGTATGCCGCCACATTGCTTCCGATTGCGGCTGGTTACCTCATCGCGCACTATCTGACGCTCGTCATCCAGGGCGTGGTCTGGCTACCGGCGCTCATCGCGGATCCGCTCATGAGCCTGGCACCCGAGCTCGACTGGCTTCCGATCGGTCTGGTCTGGTACCTGTCGGTCGCGGCGATCGTGGTCGGGCATGTCGCGGGCATCGTGCTGGCACACCGGCACGCCCGACGCGACGCGCCGAGCCGGTCGGTCATCGCCGGGCTGCCCATGGTCGCGCTGATGATCGGGTACACCGTCCTCAGCCTGTGGATCATCGCTCAACCGATCGTCATCGAACCGGATGCCCGGCCGGAAGCCACCGCTCCGATGGAGCCATGACGGACGGCATCAGCATCGCGCTCGCCTTCGCGGCCGGCGTGCTGTCGTTCATCTCGCCGTGCGTGCTGGCACTGCTGCCGGTCTACCTGGCCTTCCTCGGTGACGCGGCGACTGTCGCCGAGACTGGATCAGCGTCCACGGCGACGCGCTCCGCCGTCCTGCCGCAGGCGCTGCTCTTCATCGGCGGATTCAGCGCGGTGTTCATCGTGCTCGGCACCTCGCTCGGCCTCATCGGCGCACCGCTCTTCGGCATACCGGGCGTGCGGGAGGTTGCCGGGGTTCTCGTGATCGTCCTCGGCGTGCTGACGACCGGCGTCTTCGGTCCCGTCCTTGATCGGCTGCGCATCGGCGTGGATCCGAACAGCCTGCCCGCCGCTCGGTCGACGCGCGCCTTCGCCTTGGGGGCGCTGGTGGCGGTCGGCTGGACGCCGTGCATCGGTCCGGTGCTCGGGGCCATCCTCACCATGGGGGCCTCCAGCGGCTCAGCGCCGGTCGTAGCACTGCTTCTGACGGCCTACTCGGCCGGCGTCGCCCTGCCGTTCATCGCCGCCGCCATGGCGTTTCCCCGCATGCGGCCACTCATCGGGTTTCTGCGCCGCCACCACGTTGCGGTGCGAGTCATGTCCGGTGTGTTCATCATCGCCATCGGGGTACTCATCTACCTCAATGCCTTCGCCCGCCTCGCGACGCTGTTCACGTTCATCCTGTAAGTGATCCCCCGGGGGGATCGGTTAGGCCCCCCGGGGCGGCGATGGATCAAGCGGTCGGCGGCTTATAGGCCTTCCGAGCGGTGTCGGCGTGTTGAACGATGGCCGCTTGTTCGTCGTGGTCGAAGATCTGGTGCGTCTCGATACCCACCACGGCGCCG
>JACDHU010000042.1 GCA_013820865.1 Chloroflexota bacterium | reverse complement strand
GATGACGTGCATGACACGGCTCTGAAGCACCGCCAGCAGGCGCCGACGGACCGATGGACGAACGGCGCGCAACGTCAGCGTGATCGGCGCGCCGGCAAGCAGCAGCGGTGCAGCGACCAGCTCGAGCAGCATGTGCTGGACCATGTGGACGCTGAACAGGAGACCCTCGTAGGCCTCGATCGGCGAGGTGAGCGCCACGCCGATGGTCAGCAGGCCTCCGCCGAAGAGCCAGGACCGATACCCCGGATGCGGATTCGATGCATGCGCCCGATTGACCCGTCGCACGGCCCAGCCGTAGGCCACGCCCACGGCGACCAGCGCAATCACGACCAACGGGTCAAAGCTCCAGGCGAACAGCACGGCGGGGAAGGTCGGATCGGGCGCATCGGTGCCGTGTGCCAGGGCGGCTGAAGGTGCCGCGAACAGCCCGATTAGGAGGAAGAGGGGGAGCACGCGACGCATCGGCTTCATTCTGTCGCGAATCCCCGGGAACCGCATGGGCACCTGCGGCGTCCAAGCGACATGAAACGAACCGTGCCGGGTCTCCTTGTCCTGCTGCTGACCCTCTCGGCATGCCGAGCGATGGGTGGCGCCCCTCCCGCGGGCTCCCCCGACCCGAGCGACGATGATGTCGGAATCGAGCATACGACCGGTGACGAGCCGATCTTCATGATCGACTGGCAGGGCGGCTACGTCACGGTGCAGTACATGGCCACGCGCACGCCCGCTTTCGTGCTGTACGGCGATGGGCGCGTGATCATGCTGGGGGCCCAGACCATGGAATACCCGGGACCGGCCCTTCCACCGCTCATGCAGCGCACGCTCAGCGAGTCCGGCATCCAGGCCATCTTGGCGGAGGTGATCGACACGGGCATGTTCGAGGCCGATCGTCGGTTGGATGGAGCCATGAACGTCATCGCCGATGCCAACGACACCGTCTTCATGCTCAACGCCGGGGGCCGCGAGGTGACCGTCAGCATCTACGGGCTTGGCACGCTCATGGCCGACATGGATGTCACGATGATCTCGGCCGAGGAGCTCGAGGCGCATCGGACGCTCGAGGCGCTCAACAACTCGCTGATGTTCGAGGACTGGTTGCCCGCGGACGCATGGCTGGACGAGACGTGGGAGTCCTATGAGGCCGATGCGTTCCGCCTTTACGTCCGCGACGTGACCGACCAGCCGGCCGAGGACGATGGGCTCACTCCCATGGTCCGCGACTGGCCGACCAACGATGACGCGGCCGTCTTCGGAGTGGAGCAGCCCCTGTTCGGTGACGGCACGCGGTGCGGCACTGTGAGCGGCGAGGCGGGGGCAACCTGGGCACCGGAGCTGAGCACCGCGAAGCAGACGACCACGTGGACCGACGCGAACGATCGACGCTACAGCGTCCAGGCGCGACCGCTGCTCCCACACGAAGACGGTGCCTGTCCGGAGCTCTCGGGCGGCGCGTAGCTCGGGCACCGAACTGCAGCAGCCAGGCCGTGCGCGCAATGCCGGTCGCCGCGCGCGCGGCGCTTGGGTACAATGCAGCCGTGCCGCCGCCAGCCCGACTGAACGCGCGTGCCGTGACCTCTTGAATGTGACACGACGTGTTGGTCCACCCAGGAGCCTCGAGACCGAGCTGATGCAACCAACGGCGCCCCGAAACCGGCTGCGGAAGATGCTTCGCGTCGGCATCCCCGTGCTTCTCACCGTCCTGCTGGCCGGCTGCCTGCTGCCCCCGGATCCGAAGACGGAGGCGGGACGGGACGTCTTCAACCTGTATCTCGTCGTGCTCGCGCTGGCGGCCATCGTCTTCATCGGCGTCGAGGGCTTCATCCTGTATGCGGTCTTCCGCTATCGACGCAAGCCCGGTGACGACGTGCTGCCGGAGCAGCTGCACGGCAACAACAAGGTCGAAGTGGTCTGGACGCTCATCCCGACGGTCATCGTGCTCGTCCTGTTCGTGGTCAGCATCATGACCCTCAATGAGGTGGAGGCGCGCTCCGAGAATCCGGGTGTGACGATCGAAGTGCAGGGCTTCCAGTGGAGCTGGAACTTCGTGTACGAGGACGGGCCAACCATCGGGCCGAGGGGGAACGAGCCACCCGAGCTTGCGGTACCGGTCGGCGAGCCGGTACGCCTGATCCTGACCTCCGACAATGTCATTCACGCGTTTTACGTCCCGCAGTTCCTCCTCAAGCGCGACATGGTCCCGGTAAATGAGAACGGCACCCCGAACGATATCGAGTTCGTGGTCAGCGAGGCGGGAACGTACGCCGGCCAGTGCGCCGAGTTCTGCGGCACCGACCATGCCGGCATGGTCTTCACGGTCAACGCCATGCCGCGCGCCGACTACGACGCGTACATTGCCGCGATCGAGGATGGGGAGACGCCGCCGACCGGTGGCGGAGACTGCGAGACGACCATCGACATCAGCGCGAACAACACGCGGTTCGATATCGACGAGTTCGAGGTGCCGGCCGACACGGCGTTCTGCATCGCCTTCGAGAACCTTGAGGACGTGCCGCACAACGTCGCGATCCTGTCCGGAAGCGAGGCACTGTTCGAGGGCTCGTTCCTGAATGAGGCGGGGAGCATCATTTACGAGGTGCCGGCGCTTCCGGCGGGGGATTACACCTTCGTGTGCCAGGCGCACATCCAGGCCATGGCCGGCACCGTGACGGTCACGGAATAGTGGGGAGCAGCGAGAACACCTGATGGCAACCACGACGCTCGAACCACGCGCCGGCTCATACCACCGCTCGTGGGTGCTCGACTGGCTGACCACCGTCGATCACAAGAAGATCGGGATCCTGTACATCGTCAACAGCTTCCTGTTCTTCTTCGCGGCCGGCTTCCTGGCGCTCCTGATTCGGTCCGAGCTGGCCGTGCCGGGCATGCAGTTCCTGGATCAGAACACCTACAACCAGGCGTTCACGATGCACGGCACGATCATGATCTTCCTGTTCGTGGTGCCGGTGCTCGCCGGGTTCGGTAACTACATCGTGCCGCTCCAGCTCGGCGCACCGGACATGGCCTTCCCGCGGATCAATGCCCTGAGCTTCTGGCTCCTGCCCCTCGGCGGCCTGCTGATCTTCTCGGGGTACCTGTTCGGCGGCGCCGCGGCTGAGGGCTGGACCGGGTACGCGCCCCTCACGAGCGATCGCTTCGCGCCGGGCGTCGGCACCGACCTGTGGATCATCGGCCTGGCGCTGGTGGGGACCGCGTCGATCATGGGTGCCATCAACTTCATTGCCACCATCTTCAAGATGCGCGCGCCGGGCATGACCCTCATGCGCATGCCGATCTTCGTGTGGACCATCCTCGTCACCGCCACGTTGATCCTGCTCGCGACGCCGGTCCTCACGGCGGGGCTGATCGCGCTGTTCATCGATCGCAACTACGGCGGATCATTCTTCGACCCCGCCGTCGGCGGCAACCCGATCCTGTGGCAGCACATCTTCTGGTTCTTCGGCCACCCCGAGGTCTATATCGTCATCCTGCCGGCCATGGGCGTGGTGAGCGAGATCCTGCCGGTCTTCAGCCGCAAGCCCCTGTTCGGCTACAAGGCCTTCGTCTTCGCCACGGTCGCCATCGGCCTGCTCAGCTTCAGCGTGTGGGCGCACCATATGTTCACGACAGGCGCCGTCTTTCTGCCATTCTTCAGCTTCATGACGGCGCTCATCGCGATCCCGACCGGGATCAAGATGTTCAACTGGCTCGGCACCCTGTGGCGCGGCAAGCTCATCCTCGCCACGCCGATGCTGTTCAGCCTGGGATTCCTGTCGATGTTCCTCATCGGCGGCATCAGCGGCGTCATGCTGGCCTCACCGCCGATCGACTTCCACGTGCAGGACACGTACTTCGTCGTCGCACACCTGCATTACGTCTTCTTTGGCGGATCGGTCTTCGGCGTCTTTGCCGCCGCCTACTACTGGTTCCCGAAGATGACGGGGCGGAAGCTGAACGAGCCGCTGGGCAAGATCCATTTCTGGATCCATTTCATCGGCTTCAACCTGGCTTTCTTCCCGATGCACCAGCTGGGACTCTCGGGCATGCCGCGGCGCATCGGCGACTACAGTCCCGACGCGGGCTGGACGATCCTGAACATGGTTTCGACGGTGGGCGCCTTCATGATCGCGGTCAGCATCATCCCGTTCCTCATCAACGTCGTCGCAACGCTCATCAACGGTGAGCCTGCGGGCGACAACCCGTGGGAGGGCAACACGCTCGAGTGGGCCACGACCTCCCCGCCGCCTCCGCATAACTTCGATCGTCTGCCGCCGATCCATTCGGAACGGCCACTCTTCTTCCTGACTCAGGGTCATGGTCATGCGGTCGAGCGGCCGGAGGATCTCGTCGAAGAGGAGATCGTTGACGAGAAACCCGGCGACATCGAACGGCGCCCGAAGGATCTCGTATGAGCGCGCGAACGATGCAGGCCCATCCGTCGGGTGAGCACGAGGCGGCCGCGGCGGTCGCGCACGGTCAGTCGGGCATGCCGATGGCGTTGGTCGGGATGCTGTTGTTCATCGCGTCGGAGGTCATGTTCTTCGGCGGCCTATTCGCGACGTACTTCAACGCGCGGGCCGGGTTCGCGGGAACCTGGGGACCGCCCGAGGGCGGGCACATCGACCTGCCGCTGGCCGCGGTGCTGACCGCGATCCTCGTGGCATCGAGCTTCACCATGCAGTTCGGCGTGTGGGCCATCCGGCGCGGCGACACCGGCAAGCTGAAGCTGTGGACCGGGATCACGCTGGGCCTGGGCATCCTCTTCCTGGCTGGCCAGCTGTACGACTACACGGAGCTCGGCTTCGGACTCAGCGACGGCGTATTCAGCACCGTCTTCTACACGCTCACCGGCTTCCACGGAGCTCACGTCTTCGGCGGTGCCATCGGCTTGACCGTCGTGCTGGCCCGGGCCTTGCGCGGCCAGTTCAGCAGGCAAAACCACGTGGCCGTCGAGGCGGTCAGCATGTACTGGCACTTCGTGGACGTCGTCTGGATCGCCCTCTTCCTGATCATCTACTTCCTGCGGTAGGGAGCACGTATATGACCGATATGGCCGCCGGATTCGCCCTGCTGGGCATCGGCATGCTCGTGGTTCTGGGTGTCGTGTTCGTCATTGCCTCCCGCGGCGGGCCGGTGCGCGACACGCCGAAGCCTCCGCGCGGCGTGCACATGCCGGGCCCCAGCTACCTGCCGGTGGTCATGTCACTCGGCGCGTCCCTCATCGGCGCCGGGTTCGCGTTTCGCGTCGGTGACCAGCTAGCGAATCCATTCCTCGCCATCCCGGGTCTGCTCGTGTTCGTCGCCGGCGCCGTGGCCTGGGTGCGCGCCGCGAACCACGAATGGCGCGAGGTGGAACACGGGTCGCACGACGACGGTCCCGCACACTGATCGGCCGATGACTGCCGGGACGGCCGCCCACCGCGGCCTCGATCTGCGACGTCTCCCGATGCGGCATCTGCTCCTGGCGGCGAGCACTCCGCTGATCGCGCTGGTCGTTGTCGGCACGCTGCTGATTGGCCGGCTGCCGGTTGTGTCGCCGACGGCGATCGGCAACGTTGCGCCCGACTTTGCGTTGGTCGACCTGGACGGGAATCCGATCCAGCTCTCCGAGCTGCGCGGCCAGCCGGTCATCGTCAACTTCTGGGCCAGCTGGTGCGGCCCGTGCGTCGAAGAGTTCCCGTTGCTACGCGAGGCCGCCGAACGGCACGCCGCTGATGGCCTGGTGGTGGTGGGTATCCTCTACCAGGATCGAAGTTCCGCGGCGCGTGGCTTCATGGAACGCCATGGCGGAACATGGGCGACGGCGCAGGATCCGGATGGTCGCGTGGCGGGCGCCTACGGCATCTTCGCTCCTCCGGAGACATTCTTCATCGGCCGCGACGGGACAATCGTGGCGAGACAGATCGGCCAATTTTCGGCGACCTCGTTGGACGAGAAGGTCGCCGCCATCATGGACGAGGAGTGAGCATGGACCGCAATCTTCCCACGACTGCTGCTGCCGATGTCGAGGAGACGCCGCTTCCGCGCCGCCAGCCGCTCAGCGTCGCGTTCCTGCCGCTGGCGCTCGTCACCTTCATCGTGCTGGCCTTCATCATGGCCGCCTGGACGTTCCTCTTCGCCGCCGCTTAGTTGCGCGCGCCCGAAACGGCTGACCCGGCGCCGGCCGCCATCGAGGTCAGGAGCCTACGAAAGGCATATGGCGAGGTCGAGGCGGTGCGCGGAATTGACCTGCGTGTTGCGCGCGGCGAAGTCTTCGCGCTCCTCGGTCCGAACGGCGCGGGCAAGACCACGACCGTCGAGATCCTCGAGGGGCACCGCCAGCGGAGCGGCGGAGACGCGAGCGTCCTGGGTCACGATCCCGGACGCAACGAGCGCGCACTGCGCCAACGCGTGGGGATCGTGCTTCAGCAGACGGGCGTCGACGGATACCTCACCGTGCGCGAGGTCGTGCAGATGGTGGCCGGCTACTACCCGCATCCACGCGACACGGACGAGGTGCTGGCACTGACGGGCTTGTCTGACCAGGCGAACCGGCGCGTCAGGAAGCTGTCCGGCGGCCAGAAGCGTCGGGTGGACCTGGCCGTGGCGCTTGCCGGCGACCCCGAGCTCCTGTTCCTGGACGAGCCAACCACGGGATTCGACCCATCGGCGCGGCGGCAGGCGTGGGAGACGGTGCGCGGTCTGGCGGCGCTGGGCAAGACCGTTTTTCTGACCACGCATTTCATGGACGAGGCGCAAGCGCTCGCCGACCGCCTGGCGATCATCGCCGACGGTCGAATCGTGGCGACCGGGACCCCCGATGAGCTGATCGGCTCCGGCAGCGCCGCAACCCGGATTCGGTTCCGCCTGCCGCCTTCGGTGGAGGCGCCCGAACGATTCGGCGCGCATCGGGTGGCATCGGCCTGGGAGCTCGAGACCGATACGCCGACGCAGTCCCTGCATGATCTGACTGCCTGGTCGCTGGAAACGGCGACCGAACTCGCGGATCTCGAGGTAACGCGGCCCTCGCTGGAGGACGTCTACCTCCAGCTCACCGCTGAAGAGGCCGCCGAATGAATGATCTCGCGCTGGCCGTGCGGCAGATTGGCTACGAGAATCGCGCCTTCTGGCGTAATCCGCCCGCCGCGTTCTTCACCTTCGTCTTCCCGCTGCTGTTCATGGTCATCTTCAACGTCCTGTTCGGGGCGGAGGCTGCGGCGTTCTTCACGCCGGCGATCATCGTCTTCGGGGTGGTGACCGCCACGTACACGAACCTGGCCATGACCGTGACCATCGCGCGCGACGATGGCATCCTCAAGCGCATCCGCGGCACGCCGCTGCCGGGCTGGGCGTACCTGGCCGGTCGCATCGGTCATGCGGTGCTCATCGCGTTCCTGCTCACGGTGATCGTGGCCGCCTTCGGCGCGCTGGTTTACGCGATTGATGTCCCGTGGTCAGCGCTACCGGCCGCGCTCCTGGTGCTGGCGGTGTCGGCCGCGGCGTTCAGCGCTCTCGGCCTCGCCCTGTCAGGGTTCATCCCGAACTCGGATGCGGCCCCGGCGGTCGTGAATGCAACGGTGCTGCCGGTGCTCTTCATCAGCAACGTTTTCATCCAGATGGAGAACGCTCCTGCCTGGCTGGACACCGTGAGTCACCTGCTCCCGGTGCGCCATTTCGCCGATGCCATGATGGCTCTCTACGCCTCCGGAGCCGATGCTTCCCTGCCTTGGACCGAGCTCGGCGTCATCGCGTTGTGGGGCGTCATCGGGGTCGTGGCTGCCCTCCGCTTTTTCAGCTGGGAGCCCCGCCGCTAGGGTCTTCCTTCCGTCCCCTTCTCGCCCCGAAGTGATCACCTGGTGCCGGCTTTTGGGTAGCGGCGCTGAACGTAGGCGTCGAGGATGGCGAGGAATCGCGGAACGATGTCGTCGCCGCGCAGCGTCTCGGTCTTCTCGCCATCCACGAAGACCGGCGCCACCGGCTCCTCGAAGGTGCCCGGCAATGAGATGCCGATATCCGCGTGTTTCGATTCGCCCGGACCGTTGACGACGCAGCCCATGACGGCCACGCGCATCTCTTCGACCCCGGGATGCGCTTCTCGCCACGCGGGCATGTGCTCGACGAGGTAGGCCTGGATGTCGCGCGCCATCTCCTGGAAGAAGGTGCTGGTGGTTCGGCCACAGCCGGGGCAGGCGCTGACCTGGGGCATGAAAGAGCGCAGGCCGATCGACTGGAGCACCTGCTGCGCGACCTGGACCTCCTGTGTCCGGTCGCCGCCGGGCTCCGGCGTGAGGGACACCCGGATGGTGTCGCCGATGCCGCGCTGGAGGAGAATGGCCAGGCCGGCGGTCGAGGTGATGATGCCCTTGGCGCCCATGCCCGCCTCGGTCAGGCCGAGATGCAGCGGGTAGTCGCAGCGCTCCGCCAGGCGCGCGTAGACCTCGACGAGGTCCTGCACGCCCGATACCTTGGCCGACAGGATGATCTGATCGTGCCCGAGGCCGGTCTCCTCCGCCAGCCGCGCGGAGCGCAGGGCCGATTCGATCATGGCCTCGATCATCACCTCGCGCGAGTCCGCCGGATCCGGCAGAAGGGCGTTGGCGTCCATCATCACGGTCAGCAGTTGCTGGTCGAGCGATCCCCAGTTGACGCCGATGCGGACCGGCTTCGCATTCGCGATGGCGACCTCGATGATCTGCACGAACTGCTCGTCCCGACGCTTGGTGCCCACGTTGCCCGGGTTGATGCGGTACTTGGCCAGCGCCGCCGCGGCCGCCGGGTACTTGGTGAGCAGCAGGTGCCCGTTGTAGTGGAAGTCGCCGATGAGCGGCACGTCGACGCCGAGGCGGTCGAGCTTCTCGCGGATCTGTGGAACCGCGGCCGCCGCCGCGTCGTTGTTGACCGTGATGCGAACAAGCTCCGACCCGGCATGCGCGAGTTGCGCGACCTGGATGGCGGTGCCATCCACATCGGCAGTGTCGGTGTTCGTCATCGACTGGACGACGATCGGATGGGCCGATCCGACCGGGATTCCGCCGACGAGTGTGGTTACCGTCGGGCGTCGCAGCGGGCTGGTCATCGGCTGCATGGTAGATGCTCACGTCGCCGAACGGCACGCGGTGTGCATTCCCGCGTACTCATGAGCCAGCGTGTTGCCGTCGAGCGGCTGTCAGATCGACATGTCTGGATCGTCGAGGATGAGCCTGCTGCGGCTTCCCTCGCGGCTGAGCTGTGCGCATCAAATGGGGCATCGCCATCGGTCTTTCGTGCGCCCCTTCCGTTCCTGACGGCGCTTCGGGCCGGTCACGCGCCCGCAGCCGTTTTCCTCGATTGGCGGCTGGAGCATGAGCTCAGCGCCGCTCTGTTTCTTGCCACGAGACATCGCCACCCGCTGATGCCGATCGTCTACTGGACCGGCACACCCGCCATATCGTTGCCCGCCATGATCCGCGACGACGCCTGCACGGTGATCGTGGACAAGGCGGCGGGTAGCGAGGGGTTCGAGCGTGCGCTGGCGTGGGCACTGGGCGACACGCTTCCCGCGGATTACTGAGCCGGTCGATCGGTCCCGAGGACGAGCGCGGCGTTCATGCCCCCGAATCCGAACGAGTTGGTCAGCGCCGCTTCAATCGTTGACTCGCGCGCGTCGGTGAGCAGGTTGAGCCGGATGGTCGGATCAGGATCGACAAGGTTGCAGGTGCCGGGTAGGACGCCTCGGTCGATCG
>JACDHU010000265.1 GCA_013820865.1 Chloroflexota bacterium | reverse complement strand
ACAGATGTCGGTAGCTTCCTTCCAGCCCATGCAGAGATCGACGGCGATGGCGCTGTCGCTCATCGTGTTGCTGGCCACCATTCTCGTCGCCGCGGCGCCGGTCGCCGCCAAGCGCCCCGGCTCCCAGGTCGATTTCTGGCTGACGATCCTGCACAATAACGATGGTGAGTCGAAGCTCATCGAGCAGCTCGCCGTCGCGAACGACCCGACCACCTCCTACGCGGGCATCTCCCGTTTCGTGACACTCGTGAACCAGCTTCAGGCAGATGCGGTGAGCGGCCGCCCGCCCACCCCCGGTGCCAAGCGGGGCGTGCTGACCCTGTCGTCGGGCGATAACTTCCTCGCCGGCGCGGAGTTCGCGGCCAGCCTCGACAAGGGCGTGCCGTTCTACGACTCCATCGCCGCCAACCTCATCGGCTACGATGCCATGGCGATCGGCAACCACGAGTTCGACTTCGGGCCGGACGTCCTGGCCGACTACATCAGTGGCGTCAACGCTGGCATCCCGTTCGTGAGCGCCAATCTCGACGTGAGCGCGGAGCCCGCGCTAGCCGCCCTCGCCGCAGCCGGCCGAATCGTGCCGAGCCACGTGGTCAAGCAGCGCGGCGAGCGCATCGGCATCGTCGGCGCGACCACCCCGCAACTGCCGAACATCTCGAGCCCGCGCAATGTGGTGGTCAATGAGGTGGCGCCGGCCGTCCAGGAGCAGGTTGACCTGCTCACGGCGCAGGGCGTCAACAAGATCATCCTGATCAGCCACCTTCAGGACGTCGGCGAGGACCTTGACCTCGCCGGCGAGCTTAGCGGCGTCGACGTCATGATCGCCGGCGGCGGCGACGAGCTGCTGGCGAGCGCGGGCGATCCTCTGTCCCCTGGAGACGCCAGCTCGGTTCCGTTTGGCGACTATCCGCTGTATGCGTTTGGCGGGGATGGGGCCGAGATCCCGGTCGTCACCACGTCCGGCGACTACAAGTACGTGGGCCGCCTGGTCGTGGGTTTCAACAGCGCAGGCGAGGTGATCGCCGTCGACGATCCGCTCAGCATGCCGGTGCGAGTGGTCGGTGAGGGGTATCCCGACGGCGTGGCGCCGGATCCCACCGCTGAGGCGACCATCGTCGAGCCGGTCAAGGCGTTCGTCGCTGCTCTGGCGGCAAACATCCTGGCCCAATCCGAGGTGCCGCTCAACGGCCTGCGTGGCACGGTTGGCGTCGGTGAAGTCGTGCTGACCCCCGGCATTCGCAACAGCGAGACGAACCTCGGAAACCTCACGGCCGACTCCATGCTGTGGCAGGCGCAGCAGCTCGCCTCGAGCTTCGGCGTTGACACGCCCCAGGTGGGCCTCCAGAACAGCGGAGGCATCCGGAACAACAACGTCATCCCGGCAGGGCCGATCAGCGAGCTCAACACGTTCCAGATCCTTGCCTTCACGAACTTCGTGTCGGTCAAGGAGGATATCTCGGCCGAGCAGTTCAAGGCAGTCCTTGAGACGAGCGTGTCGGAAATCGGGAACGGTCGCTTCGGCCAGTGGTCGGGCGTCGAATTCACGTACACCACCGCGAACCAGCCCCGGGTGATCAACGCCGACACGTGCGAGGTCGGCGCTGCGGGCGATCGCATCCAGGATGTGTTCGTGGAGGACGTTCAGATCTTCGACGACGGCGTTTTCGTCGGGCCTGACGGGTGGACGGTTGACCTGACGACGAACGACTTCACGTTCCGAGGCGGTGACTGCTATGACTTCGGCGAAGGTGGCTTCACCACGCTCGGAGTCACGTACCAGCAGGCGCTGGCGAACTACCTGGTGGATGGCCTTGGCGGCGTGATCACGGCGGCGCAGTACCCGGTGACGCCACCGGCCCCGCCGCAGCGGATCATCCGGCTCTAGGAATTCGTCGACTGACCGATGGGCCGGTGAGGCGCTTCGCTTCGCCGGCCCATTGCCATCTGCCTACCGTCGGCGCCGGTCCGCCAGGAGCGCCGCCACCTCGCGGTCGCTGACGCCGAAGCGGCGCAGCGCGTGGCGAATGAGCTCGTTGCCAAGCTCTCGCTCGGCGACGACCACGCGCGCGACGCCCAGCCGGCGCAGATCGGCCTCCTCAGCGTCCGAATGGGCGCGAGCCACGATCTCGATGCGCGGGTTCCTTGCCCGCGCGTACATGACGGCCTGGCGGGTCGCCAGCGCGTCCGGAATCGCGACGATGACGGCGTGCGCATCGGTCACCCGTGCCTGGTCCAGGACCGATGGAGCGCCCGCTTCCCCATAGATGATCGCCGCTCCGCCGATGCGCGCCTCGCGGGCGAGCGCGTAGTCACCGTCGACGGCCACCCAGCCGAAGCCGCGCGCCTCGAGCACGCGTGCGACGGCGCGGCCCGCCCGCCCGTAGCCGAGGATCACGGCGTGGCGCCGCAGACCCGCGGCCGGTTCGTCGCCAACCAACGCGGGATACCTTGTCACGGCGTCCAACCGTGTGCCCAACCTTCGTGCGACCGCCAACAACGGCTCAGCGGTGAGGATGGATATGACGACGGCACCCATCGCCAGGCTGAACGTGTCGCGCTGGACGGCCCCGACCGCCAGTCCCGCCGAGGCGAGGACGAAGCTGAACTCCCCGCTCTGGCCGATGAGCGCTCCGACCCGCAGCGCGGATGACGGCCGTTGACCGTCGAGGTGCGCCAGCGCAGCGACGGGAAGAGCCTTGCCGAGCGTGATGATCACCAGCAGGCCGAGTACGACTGGCCAGGCCTCGATGATTGCGGCCGGCTGGAGCAGAACGCCGATCGAGACGAAGAAGAAGGTGCTGAACAGCTCGCGCAGCGGCACGATCTCGCCCAGCACGCTGGCGGTCAGGTCCGAATCGGCCAGGGCCAGGCCGGCGACGAAGGCGCCCAACGCCACGCTCACTCCGAGTGCGCTGGCGGCGAACGCCGTGCCGATGGCGATGACGGCCACGCTGATCACGAACAGCTCTCGCGAGCGCAGGCCGGCGATCATGCCCAGCAGGCGCGGTAGCAGGCGCGAGCCTCCGATCAGCACCAGCGCGACGAAGCCGAGCGCCACCGCCACGCGGCCGA
>JACDHU010000264.1 GCA_013820865.1 Chloroflexota bacterium | reverse complement strand
AGCGCCAGACGGCGCTGTTCTCGGCAACCATTTCACCTGGCATCGCGCGCATTGCATCGCGGCACCTGCATGAGCCGATTCGCGTCACCGTCGTCCGCGAGATGGCCACCGACGAAGGGATGCCGCTGGTGCGGCAGGTCGCCTATGTCGTCGGTCGACCGCACAAGCTGGCCGCGTTGACGCGATTGCTCGATGTAGAGGCGCCGACATCGGTCCTGATCTTCGCGCGGACGCGCCTGGAGGTGGACGAGCTGTCCGAGGCGCTGGCCGGGCGTGGCTACGACACTGCCGCCCTGCATGGCGGGTTGGCGCAGGAACAGCGCGATCGGGTCATGTCACGCTTCCGCGATGGCGCGATCCAGGTGCTGGTCGCGACCGACGTCGCGGCGCGCGGCCTGGATATCGAGCAGGTCTCGCACGTCGTGAACTACGACGTGCCGTCGGACCCGGATGCGTACCTGCATCGGATCGGGCGAACGGGGCGCGCCGGTCGCAAGGGCGTGGCAATCACGATGGTCGAGCCCCGCGAACAACGGCTGCTGCGCAATATCGAGCGGTTGATGAAGCGGCCCATCGAGATCGCTCGCTTGCCGACGGTCGCCGATCTCCGCGCGCGCCGCCTGGAGCTGCTCGAATCCTCTCTGCGCGAGGCGTTGTTGCGCGACGACCTGGATCGATATCGCGGCGTCATCGATCCGCTCTCCGACGAGTTCGACTTGGTCGACGTCGCTCTGGCTGCCGTCAGCCTGGCCGATGCCGCCGGCGGCGCGGAGCGCGACGAAGCCGAGGTGCCGGAGGCCTCGCTGCGGCCTCATGCTCCGCCGCGGCGTGAGGCTTCCGGGCCTGGGCCGCGGGGCGGTCGACCGGGCCGTCACTCTCGAGGCGGCGACGGCACGGCGCGCCTCTACGTCGGCGGAGGCCGGCAGCTCGGCATCCGTCCGGCCGACATCGTGTGGGCGATCACCAACGAGGCTGGCGTCGGCGGGCGCGCGATCGGCGCCATCGAGATCATGGACCGATATGCCCTGGTGGAGGTTCCGGAGGAAGAGGCCGATCGGATCGTGCGCGCTTTGAAGGCCGCGAGCTTCCGTGGCCGCCGCCTGCCCGTCCGCCGCGACCGCGACGGTCAGTAACGCCGCACCTTACGAGTCGCCGTCGGCGATGATCGCCAGGATCTCGGCCCCGTAGGTCGCGACCTTGCGCTGGCCGATGCCGGGCACGCCGAGCAGCCCCGCCTCGGAGGTCGGGCGTTGCGCGGTGACGGCGGCGAGGGTCTTGTTGTCCGCCACGACGTAGGCCGGCACGCCGTCGGCGCGCGCACGATTGCGGCGCCATTCGATGAGCTTCTCGAGCAGCGGCTCGTCGGCCTCGGTAAGGGCATGGGTGGCCGGCGCTGTATGGCGCGGCCGGGTCGGCATTCCGGGACGCAGTTCGGCGACGAAGCGCGAGGCTCGCCCCGACCATGAGAGGGCCAGGTGCCGTCGTGCGCGGGTGATGGCCACGTACAGCAGGCGCCGCTCCTCGGCGAGCGCTGCGGGGCCCGACGCCTGGCGAATCGGCAGGGTGCCCTCGGTGAGCTGCGGGACGAACACCGCATCCCATTCGAGTCCCTTGGCGCGGTGGATGGTCGAGAGGGTAACGCCTTCGCCGCCGGCATCGGCTTCGGCGCTGTCCCGACGCGCGAGCTCGGCCAAAAAGTCCGCCACGGTGGCGCCGGGACGCTCCGCCTCGAGCGCACGGGCAACAGCCAGGAGCGTGGTGAGTGCCGCGTGCCGGTCGCGCGCCTCGGCGCCGGAGCCGGCGGGTCCGTCCTCGTCAAAGCCGAACTCACGCTTCCAGGCGGTCAGCACGATGCGCGATAGTCGCCCGCTGGCATCGGCCCGCAGCGCCGCGCGGGCAGCGCGCACGTCCGGCCGGGCGAAGAACCGAACGCCGCGAACGGTGAACGGGATCTCCGCTCCCGTCAGAGCTGCCTCGAAGGCGACGAGCTGCGCGTTCGTGCGCACCAGGATCGCGATCTCGGTGACAGGAACACCGTCGGCCAACAGGGCGCGGCTGGAGGCAACGACCGCGGCAACCTCGGCCTCGCTGCTGGCGTGTGCCTCGAGCGACGGCATCGGTCCATCGGTGCCAATGGAGCGAAGCTCGCGCCCGAGAATGAGCCGGTTGGCAAGCTCGAGCACTTGCGGCGTGCTTCGGTAATTCTGAGACAGGCGGATGACGCGGGCATCGGCGTATCGGTCTGCAAAGCTGGTCAGGTAGTCCGAGCTGGCGCCGGTGAAGCTGTAGATCGTCTGGTCCGGGTCGCCGACGACGCACAGGTCGCGCCGATCGCCCAGCCACAGCCGCAGCAGATCCTCTTGAAGCCGGTTCGTGTCCTGGTACTCGTCGACGCTGAACCACGCGTATCGTTTTCGGACGAGACCGATGGCGTCCTGGTCATCCTCGTAGAGCTCGACCGCCAGCGTGAGCATGTCCTCGAAATCGATCCGGTTGGCGCGTTGCTTGGCACTCTCGTAGTTGCGCCACAGGCGCGCGAAGATGTCGGGCGGGACCGGCGGCTCGCGCTCGGGCGCATAGGTTTCCGGACGTTGGCGGCGTACCTTGGCCCACTCGATCTCATCGGCGATGTCCTTGGCCGGCGTGAACTTGTAGCCACCCGGTAGCTGTCGCGCCAATGGACCGATGATGCGCAGCTTCGTGTCGAGCACATCCGGCAGGTTGCGACCGCGAATCTGCGGCCAGAAGTGCGCGAGCTGGCGTCGCGCCGCGGCATGAAAGGTGGACGCCTGCACCTGCTGAAGGCCGAGTCCACTGAGCCGATGACGCATCTCGGTGGCGGCCTTCTCCGTGAAGGTCACGATCAGGGCGCGCTTCGCGTCGATGGCTCCGGTGGCAGTCGCGTAGGCAGCCCGATGGCTGATGACGCGCGTTTTTCCGGTGCCGGCGCCCGCCAGGATCACGACAGGGCCGGTGACGGCCTGCGCGGCGGCGCGCTGCTCCGCGTTCAGGCTTTCGAGGAGGGTCTCGGGATCCATGGTTCGATGCTACTGCGGCGCCCGGAGCATGAGCC
>JACDHU010000263.1 GCA_013820865.1 Chloroflexota bacterium | reverse complement strand
CTCTCCCCCCTGCGCGGCAGCCGCGCGCGGACTCCCGTCCGGGTGGCCGTATGTTCAGGCGGTGACGACCTCGGCGCCAAGGCTGACGAGCTGTGTCGCGATGACGATCACCAGGCTCGTGGCCGCGAAGATCGTGACCAGGTGGATGCCGAGCGGGAATGGCCAGAACATCGTGGCGCCGACCGCCAGCAGCGCGACGGCGAGAGCGACCAGAATCGGCCAGCCGATCCCCCGGAGCACCACGAGGAGGACGACAGCCGGCAACCAGTAGGCGATCTGGCTGATGACGCCCAGTTCCACGATCGCACCGGCCAACCCCTGCACCGCCTGAATCGGCGGGACGAGCGGGGGCAGGAACATCGCCAGGCAGTGGAACGCGAGCCCCAGAAGGGCCAGAGCGCCGATGCTGAGCTCGGGCCAGGCCAGGCGAACGGCGTGCGACTCGAGGGTGCTGCCACGCCGCAGCCGCCACGCGACCGCGATTCCGAACACCACCAACAGCGAAGCCCAGAAGGGCCAAGCGACCATGGGGGCAGTCTACGGCGAAACTCAGCCCGGCGGCGGTCGACCTGCTCATGAGGAGAGCCGGGCCACATGGTCGGGCTCTCCGTGTTCAGCGCTGCGCCGCAGTGTCAGGCGGTGCTGCGCGAGTCGACCGCTTCGCCGGGCACCATGAAGCCCACACCGAGGAAGATGATCGCCGTCAAGAAGTGAATGATCATCTCCGCGCCGCCCAGCGGCATAATGCCGAAGCCATTCGGAGCGAACAGACCGATGACGCCGAGCAGCAGGTAGGCCACGCCGAAAGCGCGAAGCACCAGGATCGCCATCGACACGGACGTCGATGCGTAGAGCAGAATCCCTCCGAGCAGGATGTGCACGATGTTCGCGACGGCGTTGACCGGGACGATTCCGAGCACCGCCGCGTCCGCGACCTCCATCCCCTCCATGTCGGTCATCGGACTGATGGCCGGGATGAATCCAATGATTCCAACCAGCACAAAGATGGCGCCAAATACCAGTGCGACCATTCGAGCCATTCCCATGGGTTCCTCAACCTCCCTCGTGTGCGAAGCCCCCTGGTGGCCACGGCCAGCATATGTCTAGCATACGGACGCAAGCTGGCGCCGCCGCTCCTGGCGCCCGACACTTACGAGGACCGGAGGTCGCCATCGCTCCCGCAGTCCCAGGTCGCCCCCAAGGGTGGACCCGCACCGACACCGCGGCCCTCGTGCTCATCACGTTGGGCGCGGCGATCCTGCGCTTCGTGTCGCTCGGTCGGCCAATCGAGCTGGTCTTCGACGAGATCTTCTATGCGCGAGACGCATGCTGGTACGTCGCCGGCAGCGAGGCAGTCTGCGGCATCACCGACCTCACCAGCCGTGCGCATCCGCCGCTCGGGAAGTGGCTGATCGGATCGGGCATTGCGGCGTTCGGATATGAACCATTCGGCTGGAGGGTCGGGGTCGCGGTGGCTGGCACGCTGAGCGTGGCGCTCGTCTACCTCCTCGCCTGGCGGCTGCTGCGGCTCGTGACCGTCGGATCCGCGGCCACGGTTGGTGCCATCGCGGCCTCGGCGCTGCTGGCGACGGACTTCTTGCACCTCGTCCAATCGCGCGTCGCCATGTTGGACGCGTTCATCGTGCTCTTCGTGGTCGGCGCCGTGCTTGCCGTCGTCCTGGACCGCGATCGTATGCGCGAACGCGCTGACCCGCCCTGGTGGTGGCGGGTGACGCTCGGACGGCCCTGGAGGGCCGTGGCTGGGATCTGCCTCGGTGCCGCGGCAGCCACCAAGTGGTCGGGCGCGTTCGCCGCGCCGGCGATCATCGGTCTGGCGGTGGTCTGGGAGATCGCCGAACGGAGGCGAGCGGAACCCGAAGCAGGTTGGAAGCGGTGGCTGTGGGGTGCCGTGCGACGCGAGGCGATCCCCACGTTCGTCCTGTTGGCGGTCGTTCCCGTCCTGACGTACATGGCAAGCTACATCGGTCGCATGCCGGGCGAGCTGATCGCCCTGCCGTGGGACACCGCATCGGTCTGGCGCGGGATCTGGGAGCACCAGCGCGCCATGCTCGACTTCCACACGAGCCTCGGTGGTGACCATCCGTACCAGTCACCGGCATGGTCGTGGTCGCTCATTCGCCGGCCGGTGGCGTACTGGTTCGAGGACTCCGGAGGCAGCTACCGGGAGATCATTGCGCTCGGCAACCCGTTGGTATGGTGGCCGGGGCTCGTGGCGCTCGCGGCGCTGGTTCTGACCTGGGCACGCGCCGGGTGGGGATGGATGCGACCCGAACCGGTGATCGGCGCGGCTGCCGTCTCGACGTATATCCCGTGGCTGATCCTGTCGGGCGACCGGAGCCAGACCTTCCTGTGGTACTTCCTGCCGACCGTGCCGTTCCTGTGCCTGGCCCTCGGCGTGTTCGCGGCCTGGGGCTGGCCACGCATGTCAGGGCGCGTGACCGTCGGCATCTATGGGCTCCTGGTCATGGCGAGCTTTGCGTTCTACGTTCCGCTGCTGACGGCCCTGCCGCTCGACCCTGATGGCTGGCGGCTGCGCGTCCTCTTCCAAGACTGCGAGCGCGCCGGCGCACCGACCATGACGCTGCCGGACGACTCCACCAGCCAGGGCACGCCACCGCGAGGCTGGTGCTGGATCTAAGCCCGTTTATCGGCGGCGAGGAGGCGGCGCGTCAGCCACGAGCCCGTCATCCCGTGGAGAACGACCGACAGGATGATGGCCACGGCCACCACGCTGAAGAGCGGACGGGCGTCCGCCGGGGTGAGCACGGTGAACGCAAAGCCCAGATAGTAGATCGAGCCGATACCGCGAATGCCGAACCAGGCGATGAACAGGCGCTGGCGCATCGGGAGTCCGCTCGGCAGCAGCGCGATCATCACCGCAAGGGGACGAACCACGAAGAGCAGGCCGAGAGCGGCGAGGAGTACCGGCCAGCCGAGCTCGAGCACGCCACCGATGGGCAGGACGCTGCCCAGGAGCAGGAGCACTGACAGCTCCGCGAACTTCTCGAAGACGGTGGAGACCTCGTGTAGCCGATGATTGACGTCGTGGCCCGCCTC
>JACDHU010000041.1 GCA_013820865.1 Chloroflexota bacterium | reverse complement strand
CCACCGCCCACCCGTGTCCGAGCTGGAGATACGGAATGTACGTCAGCGCATACACGGTGAGGGGAATGACGATCAGGCACGCGCCGACCCACGACCAGGTGAAGCCGCCGAGCTCGCCAGGCCGATACCAGCGCGCGTCCGATACGGGGTCCAGCAGTGAGCGCGCCGCGCGCATTGCAACCAACAGCCCCGCTACGCCGAGCATGAGGAACGCGGGCCAGCCCGCCTCCGCACCGCGCGTCAGCAATCCGAACAGATACTCGACTGCGCTCCCCGGCGTCCGCCCCTCACCGCTGTCGAAGGCCAGGACGAACGCGAGGCCGACGCCAGTGAGAACCGCCACCGAAGCCGGGACGGCGGTCAGCGCCTCGCTCAGATCGAGCCGGATGGGACGCGCCCAGGTGATCAACAGCGCCAGCGCTCCGATGCCCAGCATGATGAGCAGGAACGGCCACGGTGCGCCGATCCCACCGATGATCGCCGCCAGGCCAACCAGGCCCACGAGCACGAGCCGCCCGAGATGAGAGCGCGCCAGGACGAGCACCAGCAGCCCGGCCAAGGCGTAGAAGCCGACCCACTTCGTTGCCGCCGCCAGGCCGATGAGGACCCCGACCAGGGGCAACACCCACCACGCACTGCGCTGCCATCGTCCCGACCAGATCTGCCAGAACAGGGTGTAGGCGGCTACGATGAAGACCGTCACGAAGATGTCGTTCATGCTGATCCGGCTCATGACGTAGCTCATCGGGTCGAGGGCGACGAATGCGGCAGCCAGCACGGCGATCCGCCGCCGGCTGAACATGGTGGCTGCCAACAGGTAGACGAGCGCCACCAGGATGACCCCGAAGATCACGCCGGACAGTCGCCACGCGAAGGCGTTGCTGCCGGCATCCACCCGCACGAGCTCGCCGCGCCCCTCCGCGGTCGCCGTGCTGATCAGCAGGCGCCCCCGGTCGTCGCCCTGGGACGTGCTGGCGATATCGAAGCCGAGCGCCAACGGGGTGCCGGGCAGGGCCGTCGTGTCGAAGGCGGCCAGCCCAATGGTGCCGTCTCCGCGCGACTCGACATGCGGCTCGAGGACCCAGGCCTCGGGCTGCCCGTCGGCCGCCACACCTGCCACGTACACGAGTCCGGCGACGCGCTGATGACCGATCTGGCTGCCCGCCCCCGGCAACGGCACCAGTCCGATCAGGCTCTCCTCATCGGCATCGAGGGCCGCGATGCCGCCGTTGGTCTCGGAGTGCTCATCGGTCGCCGGAAGCGCGCCTGTCAGCGCGAAGACCTGCTGGTCGTCCCCGGAGCCACGCACGAGCAGAGGGCCGATGAGCGCCACGTCAACCTCGACGACGAGCTCCTCCTCGTCAGCGTCGAGGGGCACCTCGAGCGTGACGGCGTCGAGGAAGAGGACGGCGCCACGCGCGGGATCGGTCACGACGATCGAATCGGGTTCCTCGTCAACGCCCTGGACCAGGCCGATGCCGCCGTAGGCTCCTTCGGCGGACGCACTCACCGCATCGGTCTCGCGCTCAATGACCGCGATGCCGTCCGGGCCGCGCAGCAGCAGCGGATCGGAGTCCGACTGCGGCACGAACACCTGGCTGACGGCCGCCAGATCCGACTCGATCACCGGTCCGGCCGGTGGCGCCCGCCCATCGGGAGACGCGAGCAGGCCTGCGAGGTCGTAACTCTCCACGGAGCCGGTGTCCGCACGTCCCACCAGGAGCCGGGGTGCCTCCGGATCGTAGGCAAGCGCGGCGATGGGGCCGCCCGCGTCCCAGCGCGCGATCAGATCGCCGTTCTCGGCATCGGCGGCAACGATGGTGGTGGTCCCGCTGGTCGTGAAGGCCACGGACCGATCCCAGCCGGCATCCGCGCGCCGCGGAGCCACCGCCAGCGACGCCGACGGCGCGTCAAGCTCTGCGCTGCCCACGACCTTGTTCGGATCCGCGACCACGATGCCTCCGGCGATCAGGTATTTCGCCAGCATCGGATGCGTCCACTCGTACACGTCGCGGTCCCAGTCGTTCTGCCAGGCGCTCAGCCATTCGGCGGCGGAGCGGGCGTGGTAGACCTCGTCGAAGTGGTGCGCGCGCGGCACGTCGAGCCGCCAGAGGCGAAAGACGAGGGCGAACACGACGATCCCGAGCAGGATGAGTGCGTCCCGGCGGTCAAGGCGCCGTCCGGGCTCGCGGAGGTACGCATCGGCCGGGTTGGGCGCCAGCCACCCAAACCGCGGTTCACGCCCCGGGCGCGGTTGAGCCATCACCCGCTGCGGTGACACGGGAGCGACATACGCCGCTTGATCCTCATGCGTCGGATGCGTCATGCCCAGGCGCAGCGCGCGCCAGCCCACCACCCCCAGCACGACCACGATCATTGCCGACAGTACCCAGATCCCCCAATCCGTGAGCAGCGTCGCCGTGAGGAGTGGGTCCTGCAGCATCGGCTCACCGTTCAAGCCAGGGTTAGTGACACCGTCGGCGAATGACCAGTCCTCGGTATAGACCCAGTAGATGTTCGCGAAGAAGCTCAGCGACAGGCCGCCGTAGATCCAGGGCCAAGCACGCCCGGAAAGCAGCAGTGGCGCCGCGAGCGCGAGGGCCGGGAACAGGTAGCGCTCGTGGACGCGGGTCGGCAGCACGAAGAAGGCGATGGCCAACACAAGCGAGGCAAGGAGGATGCCGCGCAGGTCGTCGCGTCGCGCCACCTGCCATAACGCGAGGACGGCCACGGCCGCAAAGAGGAGCGAGCCGACCTGCTGCCAGCTCAGGCTGATCCCAGCCGCCGCAAGCCCGACCGTCGTGTCATTGCCCCACTGGAGCGTGTCGCCCAGGCCGCTCCACGGATTGCGCCACAGGTTGAACGCATTTACCGACAGGCCGGTGTAGGTGCTCGCAGCCTCGCAGAACTTGCCGATCAGGCTGCCCGATGGATCGGCGGCTGGAAGGATCCCGAAGCACGGCGCGCCGCCTGATGCGGCCGGGGCGTAGACCACCATCCCGAACGGAAGCAGGAGCAGCGTGAGCGACACGACGCCGGCCGACAGCGAGGTGAGGACGCGCAGTGGCTCGCGCCGGCCGTGATGGGCTGAATCCGATGATCGACCGGCCAGGTGTCGCTTGAGACCAACGATGATCACGATCGGGATGAGGAAGGCGAACTGGAACTTCACCAGCATCGCGAGCACGGCGCCCACGCCCGCGACCTCGGTCCAGCCACGACCCAGCGCGTAGACGGTCGCCAGCAGGACGAGGGTGCCGACTGAGTCAACCTGGCCCCACACCGCCGAATCGAAGACCGTTCCGGGGTTGAACAGGTAGATCGTGGCTGCCGCGAGGCCGAGCGTCTCCGGGCTCACCCGGGCAAAATGGACGCGCGAGATGAGCTCGTGACCCCATCGGCGAGCGATGATGAAGAGCATGACGGCAACGCCGACGTCGGACAGGATCGCCGGGATCTTCACCAGCCCGGCGGTCGCGTCCTGCCCGACCAGCGGGGCGAGCATGGCGCCGAAGATGCCGAGGAGCCACAGTACGTACAGGTACCCGGGCGGATAGTCGCTGAAGTAGCCCTCCTGGTAGAAGTCGCCCGGTCCCATGCTGGCCATGCGCTGGCCCCAATTGCTGAATGCCCCGATATCAATGGAGAATCCGCTCAACGGCAGGTAGATACCGGCGATGAAGGCGCGCAGGGCGAGGCCGCCGATGAGGATGATGGTGAGGATCGTGCCGGCGTCGAGCCGCCCGAACACGTCCGCAATTCCCACGCCCCGTCGGCCGACGGGGTCGCGGGTCATCAAGCGCGGCTCCCCCGTGGAGCGCGCCGTTTCGTATCGCACGCCAAGGTGGCGGTGAGTATACGCGCAGCTCCGGTGCCGTACGATGGCACCCCCCAGTCGCTGATCACCGAGGCATCACTTCATGACCAATACCGCCACGGCGCGCCCGCGGCTGACCTTCTTCTTCCCCGCGTACAACGAGGAGGAGAACGCGGCCGAAACGGTTCAACGGGCGCTTGACGATATCGGCCCGATGGTGGGCGGCTCGATCGAAGTCCTGATCGTCAACGACGGCTCAACCGACCAAACGCCGGCCATCGCGGACGACCTGGCGGCGGCCGATCCGCGGGTGCGCGTCCATCACCAGGCCAACCAGGGCTACGGCGGCGCGCTGCGCTCCGGATTCACGCATGCCCGCGGAGAACTCATCGGCTTCAGCGATGGCGACCTCCAGTTCGACCTGCGCGAGATGTCGCGCTTGCTCGAGCGCCTCGGCGACGCGGCACGACCCGTCGACGCGGTCATCGGCTTTCGCATCAAGCGCCGCGATCCGCCGCATCGAATCTTCATCGCCAAGAGCTACAACGCCATCGTCTCGGCCGCTTTCGGGCTGCGCGTCCGCGACATCGACTGTGCCATGAAGCTGTTCCGGCGCGAGGTATTCAACGGCCTGCCCCTCGACGCCGACTCCCCGTTCCTGTCGGCCGAGCTGCTCATCAAGCTACGCGCGCGCGGCACCCCCATGGCGCAGGTCGGGGTCAACCACTTTCCGCGCGCAGCCGGGACGAACACGGGCGCCAGCTTCCGCAAGATCATGCGCACCTTCCGCGACATCGGCAAGCTGCGCTGGGCGCTCTGGACCCGCCGCTCCCACGTCCTCGGTACGCTGCCTGGTCGATAATTCGGCGATATGTCGACGTCGAGCGCCCCCTTCCCGCAAACCTGCGCCCCAGGTGGTGCCATCTGACAAGAAGTCGCCGGATGACCCGCGCCCGTTGCCTACGATTCTTCGGAAGGTGGGCCCTTCCCACCGCCAGCGCCGGACCCGGGAAGGTCCACGTCGAGAGAGTTGACGAACTCGCGGAAGACGGCGAGGCGCTCCTCCTCCTCCGGTGATCCCTCCTCGGACGAATCGGGTTCGACCCCAGCCTCGTCGAGCACCCGTTCGTCAACGTAGACGGGGGAGCCCGTGCGAACCGCGACGGCAATCGCGTCGGAGGTGCGGGAGTCGATCTCGGTCTCGTCGCCAGACGCGGTCTCGACGTAGATCATCGCGTGGTACGTTCCGTCGGTGACATGGGTGACGACGACTCGGCTCACGCTCGAGCCGAGCGCACCAATCGTGCTCACCAGCAGGTCGTGCGTCAGCGGCCGCTCGGCGCTGAGGCCCTGGAGCCGCATGGCGATGGCGTTGGCCTCGGATGGGCCGATCCAGATGGGCAGGTATCGGTCCCGCTCCGACTCCTTGAGGATCACCACGTGCTGGCTCGACAGCATGTGCACGCGCACGCTCTCGACCACCATCTCGATGAGCCTGACCCGCCCGAACGCGTCTTCCGCCATGGACCGATTCTAGCGAAGGCTAGTCGAGCACGAGCCGAAGGACCCCGCGCTCGGTCAGCAGGTAGGCGACTGGTGGGCCATCCGCCACCGATGTGACCGAAAGCGCGCGGACGTCGTCGAGGGCGCCGGCGGCATCGCCATCGGGAGGCGCCATCCACTGGCGCACGAAGGCGCCATCGGCCCTCTGGAACGCGATGAGTCGTTGGTGCGCGCCGTCGTACACGTACAGCAGCTCTCGATCGCCCACCGTGGCGCCGTCCAGCAGGCGGTAATCGAGATCGGGCCGCACGGCACCGTCGGGCGGGTTGTCGAGCGAGTAATCCGCCTGGTCCCGCGGCGAGCCGAAGTCCACGCGCGTCACGGTGTCGGCGTGTAGCAGCCAGGCGTTGACGTCAACTCGCAGGTCGCGCGCGTTACGCGGATCGAGGTCGGGTGCATCGGTCAGGAAGGGCTGCGAGGGGTCGGGGTAGTCGACGGGGATGATGGCCGGGGGGCTCCAGCGGTCGATCTCGCCGGTGTCGGCGTCGACCAGGTACAGGTTGAAGATCTCGAGCGGAGGCCGGTGCTGAAGCGCGCCGATCAGCGTCGTGTCGGCACTGAGTTCCTCGATGCCGTTGAGCACCATGCGGCGCGGGATGCGCTCGACGAGGTCCACGCGCCACGCCGTCCGCTGCCGGTCGATGACCACCACGTCGGTGGCGGCCGTGGCGATCAGCCACGGATCTCCGGGAATCTCGCCGGACTCCAGGGCCTGGCCGGCGCGGTAGATGATGACGGAGCTGCCGTCATCCGGATCGACGCGCAGGAGACGGCCCCGACCGGTTTCGATGATCCACATTGATCCATCACTGGCGGCGACCATGTCGGCCGCCTCGACGTCCTCGTAGGTCGCGGCAAGGTCCGCCACGACGTCCGGGGCGTCAACGCGCGTCACGCGATACAACGCGTCCAGCCCCTCGTCGATCCGCTGCTGGAGCCCGGCGAGCTGGGGCTCGGCCACGCCGGCGGCGACGGCGCGCTCGGTGGCGGCATGTGCATCGGCCAGCAGCTCGGTCGCCCGTTCGGGATCACGATCAACGAGGTCGGCTCCGTCCACGCGCTCGTCCACGCTGCGGAGCAGCGCCGTGGCCTCGGTGATGGCCTCGCGGGCAATCGTTGCGCGCGGGATCGCCTCTGTCGGGTGTGCCGATGGCAACGCTGCGACCGTGACCCCGACCGCCATCAGCGCCGCGACGGCAGCCATGCCCACCAGGCCGGCGCGCCGCCGCCGTCCCTGCTCGCGCTCAGCAGTTCGTGGAATGGTTTTCGGGTACTCCGGCCGGCGTCGCGGAACGAAGGCCAGAATCCACGACAGGACGGTGAGGATGGCCCGTCCGAACGCCCCCTTGGCGCCCTCGGCCGCGTCGCCCGCCCGATGCAGTCCGCGGCCGATCGCATCGGCCAGCGGGACCGGGCTCTGATCCGGCAGTCCGGCAAATGGCTCCGCCGGCCGAACCGGATCGAGCTGGTGGGTCGTGGCGGTGGCGGTGACCTCGATGATCTCGATGGCCAACAGCCCATCGGAGCCGGACCCGCCTCGAATCGTGAACACCTGCTGGATGTGCTCGACGGCCTGGCCCGGCCGCATCGTGGCCAGCGCACGCTTCAGCTCCTCGACGCCCACCGCGTGCGCGAGATTACGGCTGACCAGCGCGATGCGATCCTCGACGGCCAGCGCGCCCTGCCAGGCGTACGGCTCGACCTCGAGCGCCTCTCCCAGCGTGGCGGCGACGCGCCGACGCCGAATGCGCGGATCCTCCTCGGGCACGGCCGGCGGGGGAGGAACCTCGTACATCTTCCCGGAGCGCACGATGACCGCGCTTGCCGGACCGAGCTTGGCGACATGCGCCTCCCGCCCTCGAACGACGACGGCCACGATGCTCACTCCGCAGCGACGCGGGATGGCCAGGCGGCGGCGCTGGTGGTAGAGGCGGCGATTTGCGCTGCGCAACGCCTTCGACAGGGAAACGAGCACCCCGGCCGACAGGTCGTAGTAGTAGTCGTGCTCGAGCGCATCGAGGGCATCGCGCGTGGCCCGTGCCAGCCCCGGATTCCCCCCCGTCAGCTGGGCGAGCAGGAAGAGGCTCCCCTTGGTCCGTGCTCGTGCCCCAACTGACGGTTCGTGGAATCTGACCACGTCGAATGCGCCGGCTGGCCGGTCCTCGGTGGGAGGAAGTCCGATTCTCGTCGCGACGCGGTTGCTCATGTCTGCCCGGGTTCTCTGCCTGGCGGGTCGGAAGTTACGACCGATTATAGGGAGCGCTCGGTCCCGCCTCGACCCACCGATACGGCCAATTCTCGAACGACGATGGTCGCCCCCGGACGCCCCTTCATGCGTTCGTTGAGCGTCCACGCCAGCGCCTCGCGGCGCAGGTTGAGTTCCTGCGCCAGCATCGAGTCCGACGCTTCCACATGCGCCGTGCTGCCGGTGACGCGCATGACGCGGCTGGACAGCGGCCCGCGCTGGAGCCGCGCCTCGGTGACAACTTCCGCCCACGCGAGGCGAACCTGCGCCAGCGCCAGCTGTTCGGCCGCGCCCGGGCCCATGCACGCCACCAGGGCGCGCTGCACGGCTGCTCCGGCCTCCTCGCGTCCGCTCAAGGCTCCCGCTCCAATCGTCCGTCAGCGATGCGCCAGATCGCCGCCCCTCGCCTCCGGGCACCATTCAGCGTGGCGGGGTCAGCGGTCGTGACGATCACCTGGCCGCGATCCGCGAGCAGGTCCGACAGGCGATCGGCACGATCGGGATCGAGCTCGCTGAAGACGTCGTCGAGCAGGACAATCGGGCGTGGCCCGTCGGCTCCAAGCAGGTCGGTCTCGGCCAGCTTCATGGCCAGGATGATCGTGCGCTGCTGGCCGCGGCTGGCGTGGGTCGCCACGTCGCGATCCCCCAGCTCGGCACGCAGATCGTCACGCTGGGGTCCGACCAGGCTGACCCCGTTCCATGCCTCGCGCTGCCGAACGCCGGCAATCCGCACCCGGTATGCCGCGGTGAGCTCCTCGACACCAGGCATCCGAACAGTCGGATCCGCCCTCTCTGGCCAGGCTTCCTTGAGCCCATCCACATAGGCGAGATGGACCGATGCGTCGCGCTCACCCGGCGCGGCGACCGCGTCATGCAGGGCACCGATGCGCTCGCCAAGCTCGCGAAGCACCTCGAGGCGGGCGCGCATGATGCGCGAGCCAACCAGCGCCAACTGCTCGTCCCAGAACGCGAGGGCGTCGAGCGACGCCTCCTCGGCCCGGATGCCACGCAGAAGCGCGTTGCGCTGGGCCAGAATGCGCGCCACCTCCACCAGGTCGCGAGCCGCGCTCCGGTTGCGCTGGGCCAGGATTGCATCGAGGAATCGTCGGCGATCCGACGGCGATCCCACCAGCAGCAGCATCTCCTCCGGGCGAAACAGGACGGCACGTGCCGTCTCCGCCAGTGACGTCGTTCGGCGCGGCACGCCGTTGACCTGGAGCCGCTTGCGGATTCCCGGCGGCGGCTCGGGGCCAGGCAGGACGAGCTCGACCGTCGTCCCTCCGGCGGCCGTCCCGCTCGCCAGCTCCAGCGTGACGCGCGCGAACGGCGCGCCGTGCCGGACCAGGTCGCCATCAACGGCGGCGCGATGCGAACGACCGGTGATGGTGGCGTGGATGGCTTCGAGCAGATTGGTCTTGCCGGTACCATTCGGGGCGGCGACGACCGTGAGTCCACGGTCGGGCGTGATCTGGGCGTCGTGGTAGCTGCGAAAGTCCTCCAGGATCAGCCGCGTCAGCTCCATGGAAGCACGAGAGGTGGCGTGCGGAACGGCGCCCAAAGCAAGGGAGCCCAGCGCCATGGCCTCGCCTACGACGCAGTCCGCACCGGCATGATGACGTGGACGTAGTCGTCCTTGCCGATGCCGCGGATGACGCCCGGCGCGAGCGGGCCGGAGAGCTCCAGCACGGCCTCATCGGACCCAAGGTTGCTGAGCACATCGATGAGGTACCGCGCGTTGAAGGCGATCGATGTCGGTGATCCCTCGATCGTGGCGTCGACGGTATCCGCGTTGTCCCCGATGTCCGCGGCATGCGCCGTGATCGCGACACCGGATGCATCGGCATCATCACCCCCAAGCTCGATCTTCACGATGTTGGCGCTGTCACGAGCGAAGATGCTCGCACGTCGCGTCCCGGACAGGAAGGCCTCGCGGTCGATGACCGCCCGTGAGCTGTGCGAGGTCGGGATGACCGGCTCGTAGTTGGGAAACTGGCCCTCGATCAGCCGGCTGACGAGGTCGATGCCCTCGATGTGAAACAGGACCTGGCTCTTGTTCGGCGTGACGGTGATCTCGATCGGCGCCTCGGCATCGGGCAGGACGCGCATGAGCTCGGCATACGAACGACCCGGGACCACGA
>JACDHU010000262.1 GCA_013820865.1 Chloroflexota bacterium | reverse complement strand
CACGCCTGCCACGTCCACCTCGGCGCGCGTCCGCAGTTCCTCGCGTCGTTGGTCGGCATCGGCCTCGAGCCGGATGATCTGCTGGTCGGCACGGCTGCGCAGGTCGGTCACGCCAGCCTGGCGCGCCTCGTCGGCGACCTTGCGCATGGCGGCGACCAGATCCCGCATGAAGTCCGGCGCGGCTTCGGTGCTCACGTCGCCGACCGGCGGTGCCGTCTCAGGCACCGGCGGCCCATCATCCGCGGTCTCTTCAGCCGGCTCGGCCACCTCGGGATCCTCCGGCTGAACGCCGTCCTCCGGCGTCCAGGGCAATCGAAATCCCGGGCGACGCTGATTGGTGGTCATGAGGCGCGAACGGCTCCCTTCGGTTTCTGGCCACGCCTCGGACGTGGGGCGGCAGCTCACATCCTAGCGCCGATCCCTCTGGGCCTCAGCCTCCGGACGTACGGGACCGCCCCGGACCGCGGTACTCCCGGCCCGATTGCTACCATGAGACTCCATGCCCGAGCTGCCAACCTTCTCCGCCGGCGTCGAAACCGCGTTACGCGTGGCGCTCATCGTGGTGGCCACGCTCATCACCTACGTCGCATTCCGCACGGGGGTGAGCGTCAGCGTCCGTCATCTGCTCGAGCGACGGGCATCCGAGGCCGACGCCGGAAAGCTTCCGCCGCTCGAGATGGAACGGCGCATCTCGACCATTGCGCGCCTCGTCGTGCGGGTCGGCGCTACGGTGCTGGTCGTCGTCGGTGTGCTCATGGCCTTCGGCGAATTCGGCATCGACATCGGTCCAGCCGTGGCTGGATTGGGGGTGGTCGGAATCGCGGTGGGATTCGGAGCGCAGGCGCTGATTCGCGATTGGCTGGCCGGCATCTTCATCGTGATCGAGAACCAGTACAGCGCCGGCGACGTGGTGCGGATCGCGGACGTGCAAGCCGAGCGTGGACGGCGATTGATCGCCGATTGGTGTCAAGGGAGGCCGGCCATGCTGCGTTCCGTCGATGTATCGGCGGACCGCAGGCTCAGGTGGCGCGCGGACGTCGCGCTCTTGTCACCTTCTGGCCGATGCATCGGCGATCCGTAGCGCCGATCATCACTCAGGTCGCCAATCGACGACACATCGGCTCGCAGGTGACAAGAGCATCATGCCCAGGCGGACGGCACGCTCGGTGGATGCCGGTGTAGCGGTGATTCGTGGCCTGAACCACGGCCCGGGTCGCATTCCGCCGATGAATCGGCGACGGATCTAGGCGGACTCTTCCTCGGGCTCGTCGTCGCGGGCCGAGGGCCGCGCGCGGCCGCGTCGGCGCGGCTCGGCGTCATCGTTCTCGGTCACGAGCATCGGCGGCTGGCCGTGCTCGATCGTCTCAGCAGTGATGACGACCTTGGTGACGTCAGTGCGCTCGGGGATGTCGTACATCACATCGAGCAGAGCCTCCTCGACGATCGTGCGCAGGGCGCGCGCGCCGGTCTTGCGATCAATGGCCAACCGGGCGGTCGCCTCCAACGCATCGGGCGTGAAAACGAGCTCGACCTTATCGAGGCTCAGGAACTTCGTGAACTGACGCGTGACCGCGTTCTTCGGCTCGGTCAGGACGCGGACCAGGTCCTCCTGGGCAAGCGCCGCCAGGCTGACCACGACCGGAAGACGGCCGACGAACTCGGGGATCAACCCGTACTTCAGCAGGTCCTCCGGCATGAGCTTGTCGAACAGGGCGTGGCGGCGTTCATCGCGCGATTGGCGCGCGGTCGATCCGAAGCCTATTGCCCGCTTACCAACCCGCTCCTCGATGATCTTTTCGAGCCCCTCGAACGCCCCGCCACAGATGAACAGGATGTTGGTGGTGTCGATCTGGATGAAGTCCTGGTGCGGATGCTTGCGCCCGCCTTGCGGCGGCACATTGGCGACCGTACCTTCGAGGATCTTCAAGAGCGCCTGCTGCACGCCTTCGCCCGACACGTCGCGGGTGATGGAGGGGTTATCGGTCTTGCGCGCGATCTTGTCGATCTCGTCGATATAAATGATGCCGCGCTGGGCGCGCTGGACATCGAAATCGGCGGATTGGATGAGGCGCAGGAGGATGTTCTCGACATCCTCGCCGACATAGCCCGCCTCGGTCAGCGAGGTTGCATCGGCGATGCAGAAGGGCACGTCGAGCACTTTGGCGAGCGTCTGGGCCAGCAGGGTCTTGCCGGAGCCAGTGGGACCGACCAGCAGGACGTTGGACTTGCCGAGTTCGACATCGTCGACCATCTGTCCAGCATCGACGCGCTTGTAGTGGTTGTAGACCGCCACGGACAGGACCTTCTTGGCCTGCTCCTGGCTGATGACGTAGCTGTCGAGCTGATCCTTGATGCGGCGCGGGCTGGGCGGTGGCGCGGACTTCGCCTTCCCACCGGCGCGCGGCGCGTCGAGCATCTCCTCCTCGACGATCTCCTGGCACAGGTTGATGCACTCGTCGCAGATGTAGACGCCCTGTCCGGCGATGAGCTTGCGAACCTGTTCCTGGCTCTTGCCGCAGAACGAACAGCGGTACGGGACCTTTGATTTCGTGGTCATCGACGCCGATGGTAGCACGACCCTGTCACCCGGCCGACACCCCCCCCAATGGTCGTAGGATGCACCGATGCCGTCGTTGCGCTTCGCGCGTGCCGAAACCTCCTTTGGACCGATGTGGGTGGCCGAGACCGATCTCGGCGTTGCCGCCATCAGCCGCGACGAAAGTCCGGACGACCTCCTTGAGTCACTGCGCCGACGCTTTCGCTCCGTGCGAGCCTCGCCTGGCCACCTCGAGCTGGCCTGGCTGACCGATGCGCTCGCCGGTGGACCGCTCCCTGCGGTCGACCTGCGCGGACTCTCCCCCTTCGATGCCCGCGTGTACGCGGCCGTGCGCTTGGTGCCATCCGGGTCGACCGTGACCTACGGTGACGTGGCCGTGGTCATCGGCGCGGTGGGCGCCGCTCGTGCAGTCGGGGGCGCGCTCGCCCGCTGTCCATTGTTTCCCGCCGTGCCGTGCCACCGGGTGGTGCGGGCGTCGGACGGCTGGTCCGGCTGGGGCAGCGACGTCGCCCTCAAACGATGGCTTCTTGCTGCAGAACGGGTA
>JACDHU010000040.1 GCA_013820865.1 Chloroflexota bacterium | reverse complement strand
GCAATGCCCGTGCAGCCGGCCGCGGGCGGCCTCAGGCGGCGCCCGGCGGCGTGGACTCGGTGAGCGTCGTCGGCGCACCATGAACGGCCGGGATGCTGCCCAGCTTGCCGGCCTCGTAGTCGGTGAGGGCCTGCATGACCTCCTCACGTGTATTCATCACGAACGGACCGGCCCAGGCGACTGGCTCACGGATCGGATGGCCGCCGAGGATGAGCACGTCCAGCGTCGGACTGCGGCTCTCCTGCGTCAGCGATGCCGCGACCGTGAGCGCATTCCCGGGACCCAGGACCGCGAGCTGGCCCATGGTGACAGGAATCTGCTCTGAACCCACCGTTCCGGATCCGGCCATCACGTACACCAGCGCGTTGTAATCGGCGCGCCATGGCATCGACAGCGTTGCTTCGGGGCTCAGGGTGGCGTGGACCAGCGACATCGGCGTGTAGGTCGATCCCGGACCGGCGTGTCCAGCGACCTCGCCCGCGATGACGCGGACGAGGGCTCCCCCATCGGCAGATGCCAACAGGCCAACCTCACCCGCGCGGATGTCCTGGTAGCGTGGCGGCGACCACTTCTGCGCCTTCGGGAGGTTCACCCACAGCTGGAAGCCGTGAAACAGCCCCCCGCTGACGACCAACGCCTCCGGTGGCTTCTCGATGTGCAGGATCCCTGCGCCGGCGGTCATCCACTGGGTATCGCCATTGCTGATGACTCCCCCACCTCCGTTCGAGTCGCTGTGCTCGAACGTGCCGTCCATGAGATACGTGACGGTCTCGAAGCCGCGGTGCGGATGCCAGGGCGTGCCCTTCGGCTCTCCGGGGGCGTACTCAACCTCGCCCATCTGGTCGAGATGAATGAACGGGTCCAGCTCCATCAGATCGACCCCATTGAAGGCGCGGCGCACCGGGAAGCCGTCCCCCTCGAACCCGCGCGGAGCGGTCGTGATTCCGCGGACGGCGCGTTGCCGAACACTGGTGACGTCCGGTGTTGCAATACGAGGGAGTACGGTGATGTCGTCGACGGTGATGGCAGGCATGCAAACAGCATACACCTATTGGTTGCGGATGCAACTACCCCGTTTGGCGGGGCCTCCGCCCCCTCGGTGGGCCCGAAGTATTTACATGTAGACCGCTGTTGCCCGCAGCACTCAGCCGCGGACTCTATCGGCGCTCTGCGGGCACTCCGAGCGTGACCGCGGCGGCCACCGTTGCCGTGGCGAGAGCCAGCGCCTGGCCTGCGGTGAGGCCGGCGTCTCCGGCAAACAGCCCCGTGGCTGCGCTCGGGATGGCGCTCAGTACCACGGGCACGAGCGTCCAGCCCAGGACCAGGACGGTCGGAGCGGTCGCCCCTGGCAGACGCAGCATGCGGGTCACGACGGCGGTGAGCACGCCGAGAAAGGCGGCCAGCAGCAGGATCAGGATGAGGGCCGGCTGGTCCCGGGCGCCTGAGGCGTCGACCAGGCGAACGACAGCCTGATACGCCATCGCCACGGCCACCGCCAGCACCGCGCCAAGCACCGCGGAGCGCAGGCCGGTCATGAGGCGGAGCCCACAAGCCGCTCAGCGAGGCCGCGGGCGATGCGATACGACTTGCCGGCACCCATGACCAGCACGGCGTCGCCACTGCCGAGATGATCCGCCACGTACTCGGTGGTGGTCTCGACGTCGCCCGTGGCGATCGATGGCACGCCGGACGCGCGCTCGATGGCATCGGCGAGGTGTTCGGCCGAGGTCGAGGCCATGGCTTCCGGGGTGTCGCGCGACGCGAAGATATCTGCGATGACGACCTCGTTCGCATCGGTGAAGGCGGTCGAGAAGGCATCCATCAGCAGCAAAGTGCGCGAGTACATGTGCGGCTCGAAGACAGCCCACAGGCGGCGGTCAGCTCCGACCATCTGACGCGCGGCGCTCAACGCGGCTCGAACTTCGGTGGGGTGATGCCCGTAGTCATCGTAGATCGTCACGGTGGCAGTATCCGCGATCAGCTCCATGCGGCGTCCGGCTCCCACGAACGATCTCAGGCCGTCGGCCAGGAGGTCCAGGTCAGCACCGAGCATGCGGGCCATGATGAGCGCCGCCGTGGCGTTGAGGACATTGTGCTGCCCCGCCAGGCTCATCTCGAAGCGATGGTCAAACAGGGTGAATGCCGTGCCCTTGCGACCACGCAGGATCGCGGTGGCCATCATCTCACCGCCTGGCCCGTAGCGCAGGATGCGTCCGTCCCAATCGCCCAGGCGCTTGACGAGCTCGTTCGCGCCAGGATCGTCGGCGGTGATGACCAGCAGACGTCCATTCAGCGCCGGATGCGAACCCATGCCGCGCACAAAACGCTCGAACGAGTCCATCACGGCGCTCGCATCGGCGAAGAAATCCGGATGGTCCATCTCGACATTCGTGATGATCGCTCCAGCAGGATGATAGTTGAGGAAGTTGTCTCCAAATTCGTCGGCCTCCACCAGGAATGGCGCCCCCGCACCAGCCCGGACCGATGCGCCCCACGGTTCGATATGAGCACCCACCTCCACCGTCGGATCCAGCCCGGCCGCGATGAGCAGGTGGCCGAAGAGGGCGGTCGTCGTCGACTTTCCATGGGTGCCGCTGACTCCCAGGCCGATGCGCCCCGGCGCGGACATCAGCTCACCCAACAGCTCCTGCCAGGTCACGATCGAGAGACCTCGAGAGCGCGCTGCGGCGAGCTCGGGGTGATCCGTCACAGCGCGGATCGCGGGCGATATGGCAACGCGACTGACGCCCTCGAGATGTGCAGCGTCATGGCCGGTCGCATACGTGATGCCGGCCGCGTCCAGGGGTGGTGTGTACGGCGACGGCGGATCACTATCACAGCCGTCGACGAGGGCTCCCGCCCGCTGAAGGAGCAGCGCCGTCCCGGCGGCCCCCGATCCCGCGATCCCGATGATGTGAATGCGCTCCCCGCGCTCGACCACTCCCCTACTCCACGGTGGCCAGGCGCGTGGCCAGCTCGATCGCTGCCAGCGCTGACGCACGCTTGTTGCCGTCGCGATCGTGCGACCAGGTATGGCACTCGACCACGGTCGGTCCGTCCCGCACGGCTGCCGCAACGTAGGTCAGGCCAACGGGCTTCTCGTTCGTTCCCCCATCGGGTCCGGCGATGCCGGTCACTGCCACGGCCAGGCTCGCCGACGGAAACCGTCCCAGCGTGCCAGCGGTCATTGCCTCGGCCACCTCCGTCGACACGGCACCAACCCGCTCAAGCAGGTCCGCCGGAACGTCGAGCAGCTCCTCCTTGACGCTGTTCGAATAACTGACAATTCCTCCGAGATAGTGGTCGCTGGACTTGGGAATCTGCGTGATCACGTGCCCCACCAGGCCTCCCGTGCACGACTCCGCGCTCGCCATCTGCCATCCCCGCTTCACGAGGCCGCGGGCGAGGAGCCGAGCCGCTGCATCGAGCTCGACATCGGTCGGCGCGCGCGTCGAAGGCATCGGTTCAGCGGTAGTTCGTGAATTGGAGCGCGACCGGGTAGTCGAGTGCCTTCAGATCGGTGATGACGGACTGGAGCTCGTCCTTCGACTTGGCCGATACGCGAACGGCATCGCCCTGGATGGATGGCTTGGTCTTCGGGAACGCTTCCCGGATATGTTTCGACAGCTCCTTTGCCTGCTCGCTGGTCAGGCCCCGCTTCAGGGCAATCTCCTGACGAACGGTGCTGCCCCCGGCCGGCTCGATCTTGCCCCAGTCGAAGATCTTGAGGCTCAGGCCACGCCGGATGGCCTTCGACTCGAGCAGGTCCTTGGCGGCTCCGGCTCGGTAGTCGTCATCGGCCGTGAGGGTGATGGCGTCCTTGCCCAGCTCGAACGCGACCTTGCTGGCCTTGAAGTCGTAGCGCGTGGCGATCTCTCGCCGCGCCTGGTCGAGTGCGTTGACCAGCTCCTGCTGGTCGAAGTCGCTCACCAGGTCGAATGATGAATCTGCAGCCATGCTCCTCTATCCTCCTTGCCGCGTGATGCGCCACTCGACAACTGCGCCGTCCCCACCCATGGCGCCGATACTGATTCCATTGATGGTCAGGCGCACCGCGCCCGCGTTTCCTGCCCGAATGCGCAGCTCGTCGTCTGCCTCGATATCGATCTGATCGCCATCGGCGGCAATGGTGCCCGAGACGTCCGCAACCGGCGTGCCGTCCTCGTCGAGCTCGAGATACGAATCGGCCTCCACGAGAGAGATGCGACCGGTCAAACCCTCACCGGGAGCGATGGTCACGCGCCGAACGACGGGCGCAGCATCAGTACCCGCGACGGTGATGTCCCACGTGCCCGGAAGTAACGAGAGGCTCCCGCTGAAGCCACCGGAGGCATCGGCGACAAGGTCGATCGGGTCGGGCGCCGTCGGATCATCGACGGTGATCTCGACATCCTCACCGGCGAGATCGGTGACGGTGTAGGTCGGCGTCGCGACCTCCACCAGTGCCGCCGAAGCCTGCACGGTGTCATCCGGCTGACCCGTCCCGCTGATCGTCACCGGAGCGCTGATGGTCGCATCGGCCGATGGCTCTGACACATCCAGCACCACCGGGGCCGCCGACGGACTCTCGGTCGCATCGGTCACGACGACCACGGTCCGCTGTTCGGTCTCCGAGTCACGCCCGGTGACCGGATCGCGGGCCGTGAGGCGCATGACGTTCGATCCCGGCACCAGGTCCACGGTCACCGCGAAGGCGCCTTCATCATCGGCCTCCACCGTCGGATTCTCACGGAGATTGTCGACCGTGATCGTGGCGTTCGGCGCGGTCACGCCGCGAACGGTGATGGTCGTATCGGTGTAATCACTGACGTTGGCGGCCGGATCGATGATGCGCAGCTCCGGCATGCGGGCAAAATTGATGAGTTCGTACCCGAGGTAAGCGAAGAACGCACCGACGCCGATGGTCAGAATCGCCGCCACCACCGCCCCGGGCGTCACCACCAACGATCGCGAACGGCGCCTGGCGATGGGGCGCCGCGCCGCCGGATGGCCGACACGTTCCGCACTCGACGACGATGTCTCGAGCCGGTACAGGTCGATGAGGTATTCGGGGTCCAACCCGAGATAGGCGCCGTAGTTGCGGAGGAACCCCTTCGTGTAGACCGATCCGGGCAGCTCGCGATACTCGCCGCGCTCGAGGGCCGACAGATATCGCTCGCGAATCTTGGTCTCGCGCTCGACGCGCGTCAGGTCCAGGGATTTCGCCTCGCGCGCCGCGCGGAGCACCTCGCCCAGCTTATGCGTGCCCTGATCGGTCACGTCTCGTCATCTTCGCCGGTGGCGACGTCGCCGCCCCAGCCATCGCTCGTGATCAGGACCTCTCGGAATCGGCTTCCGTCGGCGGGTCCGACGACGTCGCGATCCTCCATCTGGTCGAGGATCCTGGCGGCGCGCGCGTAGCCGATGCGCAGGCGGCGCTGGAGCAGAGATGCCGACGCCTTGTCCGAGCGCCGAACGATGTCGACCGCCTGGCTGTAGAGCGCATCGGCGTCATCGGTCTCATCCTCCTCGCCCGGGCGGCCCCCCGGCTTGCCGTCCCGTCTCGGCGCGGTGATCTCCGGCTTGTACTGCGGACCCCCTTGGCCGCGCCAGTGACGAGCGAGCGCCTCGATCTCCGGGTCGGTCACGAGCACTCCCTGGAGCCGAACGGCACGCGGCGCGTCGATCGGCTGGTAGAGCATGTCGCCGCGTCCGAGCAGATCCTCGGCGCCATTCGTGTCAAGGATCGTGCGCGAGTCGACGCCCGAAGTCATGGCGAAGGCGATACGACTGGGAATGTTCGCCTTGATCAGCCCGGTGACGACCTGGACCGATGGGCGCTGGGTGGCCACGATGAGATGGATGCCGGTCGCGCGGGCTAGTTGCGCGATCCGCGTGATGGTCGCCTCCACCTCGTAGGCGGAGACCATCATCAGGTCGGCCAACTCGTCGATGACGATGACGATGAATGGCATCCGTGGTTCGCCGGCGCGCAGCGCCTCGTTGTAGGCGCTGATGTTGCGGACGCCCCGACTCGCGAATTCGGCGTATCGGCTCTCCATGGTGCCGACCGTCCACTTCAGGGCATTGACCGCCTTATCGGGCTCAACGATGACCTCGGTCAGCAGGTGCGGAATGCCCTTGTACTGGGCCAGCTCGACACGCTTCGGGTCGATCAGGATGAGCTTCACCTCGGCCGGCGTGGCGTTGACGAGGAAGCTGTCGATGATCGCGTTGACGCACACGCTCTTGCCCGATCCGGTGGCTCCGGCAATGAGGAGGTGCGGCATCTTCGCGAGATCCGCGCTGAACGGTTGGCCGGCCACGTCCTGGCCGAGGGCAAAGGCAAGCTTGCTGCGCTCGGACGCCTCGGCGTGGATCTTGCTTCCGAGGACCTCCTTGAGGGTCACCAGGTCGAACGCGCTGTTCGGAATCTCGACGCCGACGAATGGCTCGCCGGGAATCGGCGCCTCGATCCGGATGCTCCGGGCAGAGAGTGCGAGTGCCAGGTTGTCGGCCAGTCCCGCGATGCGGCTGAGCTTGATTCCGGGGTCCACATCGAGGGCGTACTGCGTCACTACCGGCCCCTCCTGGATGCGAGCGACCTTCACGCCGATGCCGAAATCAGCCAGCGTGTCACGGATGCGCCTTCCCTTCGAGCTGAGGTCGAGCTGCGCTGCCGATGATTCCGGGGCGTCTGCCAGCAGGTCCAGGTGCGGCAGCTCCCAGGCCCGCTCGACCGGCTCGAGGGCTGCGTCGGCCGCCTCCGCGCTGGCGGCCTCGGCCAAATGTTCCTCTTCGACGTGCTCGAGCTCGTTGATTGATGGCGGAACTTCGATGGCGAGGGCCACGGCGGCCGGCGGCGGTTGAATGGCGACTGCGCGGCTCGTCGTGCCGTTCCCGCTCGGTGCCGGTCGCTCGCGGCGAACAATGAGCGGAGAGTCCTCCTCGGAATCCTGGCCACCGGCCAGACGGTCGCGCATGCGGTCGATGAGGCCGGGTCGCGGCTCCGGCTCGGGCTCGGGAGCCTCCGCTCGGCCACGGGCATCGGCCACGCGGGGACGTTGCACCTTGCGAGCCGTCTCGGCTTCGTGCTCGCGTCGCTCGTCGCGGTCCGAGAGGTAGCCGGCCACGAGGTCGCCGATCGTCATGTTGAAGTACAGCAGCAGCCCGACCGCGGCCAGCAGGATCAGCACGACCCAGGCGCCGACGATACCGAGCGCCCCGTTGAGGAGCCCGCTGACTGCCAGTCCGAGGAGTCCCCCGCCTTCGCCCACCTCGATGGCATTGTCCGCCCCGCCGCCGACGAGATGGAACATACCGAGCAGTGCGAGTGCCACCAGGGCGGCACCAGTCGCCGCCATCCAGCGCTCGGCGGGCATGGTCTTCATCCACAGCATGACCGCGAAGCCGGCGAGGAGCGGCGCCGCAAAGGCGATGCCCCAGCCGAGCAGCGTTGACAGCAGGCCATGCCACGGTGCGACGATCGCTCCGGCATCGGGCGCGAATAGAGCAATGACGCTCAGAATCGCGAGGAAGAGCAGTACCAGCGCGAGGCCCTCGCGAATAAAGCGAGCGCTGACGACGAACGGCGTGGTCTGTCGGCGGCGCCGCGTCGGTCGGCGACGAGCAGTCGTTCGTCGTCGGGTCGCCACTCGGGTCAGACCTCCATCACGATCGGCAGAATCATCGGCCGCCGCTTGGTTCGCTGGTGGAAGAACCGGCTGAGCGTATCGCGAATCTTCGTCTTGACATAGCCCGCCTCGGCGCCATGCTGATCCTCGCGACGCTGGCTCAGGGCCTGCATCAAATGGTCGCGCGCCGCCCCCATGATCGGGTCCTCAGGATCGGACAGGAATCCGCGGCTCACGAGGTCGGGCTGGCCGACCGGTTGCCCGGTCTTCACGTCGATCGTCAAGGCCACCATGACGATCCCATCGGACGCCAGCATCCGCCGATCACGCAGCACGACGCCGTCGATGCCGTCGATGGCGGCGATCCCGTCGACCAGCACGGCCCCGGCGGGGACGCTGCCCGACATCGAGGCGCGCTCACCGTCGAACTCGACGACCTGGCCGTTCTCGAGCACGAAGATCTTGTCCACGTCGACGCCCGCACCCTCGGCCAGAAGGGCATGCTGTACGAGCATGCGGTACTCGCCGTGGATCGGGATGAAGTGCCGCGGCTTCACGAGTCCGAGCATGAGCTTCAGTTCCTCGCGAGAGCCGTGACCCGAGACGTGGCAGTGCACAAGGGGCTCGTAATGCACCATCGCGCCTTCCTTGAAGAGGTTGTCGATCGTCTTCGCGACCGCCTCCTCGTTGCCCGGGATCGGGCTGGCCGACACAATCACGGTGTCGCCCGGCTCGATGGTGATGTTGCGATGATCGCGGTTGCTCATTCGGGTCAGCCCCGACATCGGCTCACCCTGCGAACCGGTGGTCATCACCACCAGCTCCTCCTTGGGCAAACGCTGAAGCTGCTCCTTGCGGACGAGCGTGCCGTCGCGGGCATCGAGATACCCTCGCTCGAGCGCGATCGCCGTGTTCTGTTCCATGCTGCGCCCGAGGGCAACCATCTTGCGGCCGTGGGCCCATGCGGCATCGATGACCTGCTGCACCCGCCCGATGTTGCTGGCAAAGGTGGCCACGATCACGCGTCCGGGGGCCTCGCCAACGAGGCGGTTCAGGCTTTCCCCGACGGTCGATTCGGAAAGCGTGTATCCATCCCTCTCCGCACGCGTGGAGTCCGAGAGAAGGAAGTCCACCCCCTCATTGCCGATCTGCGCGATGAGGCCCAGGTCGGCGCGACGGCCATCGGGCGGCGTATGGTCGAATTTGAAGTCACCGGTGTGAACGATGGTGCCCACCGAGGTCCGAATGGCGTACCCGACGCCATCGGGAATCGAGTGGTTGACGCGGAACGGCGTGACCCGGAACGAACCGACCGCAAACTCGACTCCGGGGTCGACCACGTGGAGCGGCGTCGAATCCAGCAGCTTGTGCTCACGGAGCTTGCCCTGGACCAGGCCCTCGGTCAGCCGCGTGGCGTAGATCGGCGTGCCGGGAATCTTTGGCAAGACGTACGGAAGCGCGCCAGTGTGATCCTCGTGCCCGTGGGTGAGGATGATGCCGCGAACGCGGTCGCGGTGCTCCGCGAGGTACGTGACGTCGGGGATGACGAGGTCGATTCCCAGCATCTCGGGCTCGGGGAATGCCAGCCCGCAGTCGACGATGAGAATCTCACCATCGGCCTCGATGGCCGTGATGTTCTTACCGACCTCGCCCACCCCACCGAGCGGAATGATACGCAGGGAATCGGACATGGAAGCTCCTGTGAAGACTGTCAGGCGAGTCGCGCGGTCAGCGACGCCACCGCAGCAAAACTCGATGGAGCGCCGCAACACCGATGGTACATCGGCGTAACGCACGATCCGAGGGGCGTGCGACGCGGCCCGCCGTGCACGTCGCCGCCGGACGAGGAGCACGTCACGCTCTGACGTGCTCCTCCCGGATCAGCGAGAGTCAGCTCCGATCGCCGGCCTTGGCCATATGGCGCTCCATGGCCGCACGGCGGCTCAGGTTGACGCGGCCCATGCGGTCGATCTCGGTCACGACCACCATCAGCTCATCGCCGATGCTGACCACGTCCTCGACTCGGGGCACCCGATAGTCGGCAAGCTGGCTGATATGCACCAGGCCCTCCTTGCCGGGCAGAATCTCGACGAAGGCGCCGAAGTTCATGATCCGGGTGACCTTGCCGAGATACTCCTTGCCGACCTCGACGTCCTTGGTGAGGCCCTCTATCCAGGCGATCGCCTTCTGGGCGGCCT
>JACDHU010000261.1 GCA_013820865.1 Chloroflexota bacterium | reverse complement strand
GCCACGATCGAATTCAGCCCATCGGCCTGCTGCTCGGTCCGGGCGAGTGTCGTCACCAGCGCGGTGATGCCGCTCGCAGCGACCACGGCCGCCAGGGCCAACAGCGCCACGCCAACCGGATTGCCCCAGCTGGCACCCAGGAGGAAGGTCGATGCGATGACCAGTACGGCCGTGGCGCCGAGGCCGAGGATGAAGCTGCCGAGCGCCTTGCCCAGCACGATCGCCCAAGGCCGGATCGGCGCTGCGACGAGCCGCGCCAGCGTGCCCTGGCGACGCTCATTGAGCAGCGACATCGGGCCGTACTGCGCCGTAAAGAACAGGAAGAAGATAGGCATCGAGGCGGCGTAGTAGGTTCGAGAGTCAACCTGCGCGACGTCCGTGTTCGCCTGCTCGACGCTGATCGGGGGTGGCTCGAAGGATGCCTCCGCGGCCAGTGAAGCCAGGCGCTCGATCTCCGCCGCCTCGGGCGGACCACCTCCAGAGGCCACCGCGGCCATGACCGAGAGCCGGATCGCGTCGAGCTCGGCGACGAAGCTGGCCGTGACGGCTTGGCCCACCTGCCGCGCGATCCCCGCGTCGGCGCGGGTGATCAGCTCCAATTCGGCGTCATCGGTGCCCTGTATTGCTTCGCCGAAGCCTGCGGGAATAACGAATGCCGCATCGGCCTCGTCATCGTCCACCGCGGCGCGGGCGGCATCGGCTCCATCGACCTCGATGATCTCGGCAACGCCGGCATCGGCCAGTCCGTCGAGCGGACCGTCCCGGAAGGCGGCTGAGACACTGCTGCCGTCGAGATCGGCGATGGCGTAGCGCAGGTCCAGGCTGCCGTTACCGCTGGGGATGACGGTGCCCAGGATGGCGGCCAGCCCGAACGGGGCGATCACCGATACAATGAGCGCGGTGCGGTCGCGGATCCGTTCGCGGAGATCCTTGGCGGCTATGAGCAACGCGGCACGCATGAGTCCCTCGTCAGTCCCGAAGCGCGCGGCCGGTGAGGTGCAGGAAGACGGCCTCGAGGTCAGGCTCGGCGATCTCGACGCCGCTGACGGAAGCGCCTGCGGCAGTGGCCACTTCCAGGATGCGCGGCAACAGGCTGCGAGCCTCGTTCACAAGCAGCTCGATTCCGGCCTCGTGCTGCGTGGCCTCCTCCACGCCATCCAGCGCCCGCAGCGCCGTGGCTGCCTCCGTGAGCGAACCACTGACGGTCAGGCTGACCCGATCACGCTGACCGATCAGGCCGACCAACTCGCGTCGCGTGCCTTCTGCCCGGATCTTGCCCTCGTCAATGATCCCGACGCGGTCACACAGACGCTCGGCATCCTCGTAGTGGGTCGTGTACAGGATGGCCATGCCCTGCTCGCCGAGCGCCTCGCCACGCGATCGCCGTAGCTCTTGCGCAGGCCCTCGGCAACGAGGACCGGTTCGCCCGCCTCCGTGGTTGTCATCTGGGCAGTCTGGCGTCATCGATCTACGCCGGCATCGGTCCAGTGGTCGATTCCGTCGTCATCCTCGCGATTGATATGCATAGCTGGCCTACCCTGGCCGCCGCACTACTCCCCGGTTGCACCGGGCGACACTAATGCCGGATGAAACCCGAGCTCACCCGTCAGGGGTTGCACGCGATGACACTGGGGACGGTGGAGCGAGCCGCTCCTTCGCCTTTAGTCGCACCGAGTGCAACCGGGATCGCGAGACCGGTCAGTCTCTGTAGTAGACCCCGTCGAGAGCGCCCCACGCCGCGGCGCTGAAGATCGCACAGGCCGTCTTGGCGCGGGCGAAGCCTCCATCGGAGAGACCGTCGATCAACTCGGCCAGCATGGCTGGCTCATCAGTCTCGACGGCGTGCTCCTCGAAGTAGCGCTGACCGTCTGGTCCGACGGTGCCGGCATAGTGCTCGCGCAGGCCGGCAAGCTTCGATGACGCGGTCACCGGCTGCTGGACCTCGAAGGAATAGAGCGCACCAAGCGACTCCGGGACCGATGCGAACGCCTGCTCACCCACGGCCAGCAGGGTCTTCGACTGCGGTCGGGCCATCTCGCCGGACGCCCCCAAAGCGGCGCGGAACTGCGACCACAGGGCATCGTGCTCGCGCTCTTCGGCGGCGTACTCGGCGTAGCCGAGGCGATCCCAGCCGGCGTCGACGACCGAGATGAAGGGAGCCCATTCATCGGCATATTCGGCCAGGCGCTCGATCGGCAGAGTGCCGGCGCGCCACTCGGTATAGAAGGGATGCTCATTGAGGTCGAACTGGCGGACGATGGCGTCCAGCTCGTCGATGCGGTTGCTCATGGCGTGGGGCACCTCGGCTGCGTGGTTGGTCGGCGTGCTCAAGAGTACCCGATTCGGATCAGTCGCCATCGATCTCCTCGAGCCGGCCGTCACCGTCGGCGACCATGACAACCAAGCGTTGCCGAGGAATGCGCACGAACATCATGATTCCGAAGGCCAAGGTGGCAACGCCCACGATCGGCACCCACGGCAGACCCCGATAGTCCAGAAAGCCCACAACCTCGAGCCGCTGAACCGTCTCGGTGCCGAGCGGGTCGCGTGCCACCACCACCACGTCGCGCGGCCAGATCGGCGCGTCGACCTCGAAACGGAAGCCACCCGCCGCCGCCGGCTCGACGGCGTGGCCATCGACCGTGATCGAGGCGCCGTCGGCCGCGCGGCCCATGATGGTCGAGCGGAGCGCGAATGCATCGGTCTGGGCGCTCGTCGTCAGCTCGGGGGGTTCGCGCAGGATCTCGGCCTCCCACGAAACACTCGATGCGGCACCGGACGGACTGATGACCAGGATGGCGGCATCAAAGGGCTGGTTCCCCTCGCGCTCGCGGTCGGGCGCGATGTCCACCGATAAAGGCTCGTCCCCGACCTCGCCCTCGTAGATGATTGACACCCCGGAAGCGACGGCCACCAACGAGCGCGGAGGCGCGTCGATGACCGCGGTGAACCCCCCATCGAGCGCGACCAGCTGCTGCTTCCCGTCCCAACCATCGAACAGGACGGCATCTCGGAGATCAGGCGCGAGGACGCCGTCAAGCGGTGTGTCGAGAATGACGCTCTCGAGCGGCGTCATGGTGATCGAGGTGTGAGTGCCACCCGGGTAGAGCG
>JACDHU010000260.1 GCA_013820865.1 Chloroflexota bacterium | reverse complement strand
AGAGGAGATCGACGCGTTGGCGCCCTTCGACCCCGAGGCGTTCACCGAGTGGCTCTTCGCCGAGTAGCTTCATTGCTCGCGTGGCGCGCGACCCCTAGAATGGGCAGCCGTGTGCCGGCGCGATCGCGCCGATCGACAAGACCCGTATCGGTTCATGCATGTTCGAATCTCTCTCCGCGCGCCTTCAGGGCATCACCGAGCGTCTGCGCGGCAAGGCCAGGATCACCGAGGCTGACCTGGACGTCGCCCTGCGCGAGATCCGCCTTGCGTTGCTCGAAGCCGATGTCAACTTCAAGGTCGTCAAGGAGTTCGTGGCTCGCGTGCGCGAGCGTGCCATGGGCACCGACCTGCTCACGGGCCTCAACCCCGGCCAGCAGATCGTCAAGCTCGTCCACGACCAATTGGTCGAGGTTCTCGGGGCGAAACGTCACCATCTGACGCTCGACGCGCGCCCTTCGGTGGTGATGATGGTCGGCCTCCAGGGCGCCGGCAAGACGACGACGGCCGCCAAGCTGGCCGTTCGCCTGCGCAAGGACGGTCGCAAGCCCCTGCTCGTCGCGGCGGATGTCTATCGGCCGGCAGCGGTCGATCAGCTCGTGCAGCTGGGCGATCAGATCGGCGTGGAGGTGCATACGCGCCCGGTGGGAACGCCTGCGCTTGAGATCGCGCGCTCCGGACTCGAGGCTGCGCGCCAGGGAGGCCGCGACGTCATGATCCTCGACACCGCCGGCCGGCTCCACGTGGACGAGGCGATGATGGACGAGCTCGTGCGCATCGCCGGCGTGCTCACGCCATCGGAGACCCTGCTGGTCGTGGACGCCATGACCGGGCAGGAGTCGGTCCGCGTTGCCGAAGCCTTCCATGCGCGCCTGCCGGTGACCGGACTCGTCCTGACCAAGATGGATGGCGATGCGCGCGGTGGAGCCGCACTCAGCATTCGATCCGCGACCGGCCTGCCGGTGGCCTTCCTTGGCACCGGGGAGCGTACCGATGGTCTCGAGCCGTTCCATCCTGATCGGCTTGCGCAGCGCATCCTGGGCATGGGTGACATCCTCAGTTTCGTCGAGCGCGTGCAGGAGAACGTTGACTCCGAAGAGGCCGAGAAGACCGCGCAGCGGATGATGGAGAACCGCTTCACGCTCGAGGACTTCCGGAGTCAGCTCACCCAGATCAAGAAGATGGGGCCGATCGGCCAGCTGATGGGCATGATTCCCGGAGCGAGCCAGATGGCCGGCGCTGCCCAGGAGGCGGTCGACTCGGGTCAGATGAAGCGGATCGAGGCAATCATCGACTCCATGACGCCCGAGGAACGTCGGCGGCCGGACATCATCAAGGCCTCGCGTCGTCGGCGCATCGCGCTTGGAAGCGGAACCGCAACGGCCGATGTCAATCGGCTGCTGAAGCAGTTCGTGGAGATGCAGAAGCTCATGAAGATGTTCAGCGGCGGCAAGCTGCCGCGCATGGGGGGCGGGCTCGGCGCTCTGCTGGGGCGCTAGCCAATGCATCGGGTCGTGATCGCCCTCGTCACCCTGATAGGGCTCACCGGAGCCGCCTTCGTGGCGGGCTATCTCCTCCTCTTCTCGTCGGCGACCGATCGGGCGTCGCAGCTCGCTCCAGCCGACACCGCGGTGTACGTGAACGTCTACCTCCAGCCCTCGACGTCGCAGCAGATGAATCTGTCGGAGCTCATTGGTCGCCTGCCGGGGTTTGCCGATGACGCGACGCTCGACGAAAAGGTTGATCAGGTTGTCCAGAACCTGCTGTCCGCCAGTGGCCTCGACTACGGCGGGCAAATCAAGCCGTGGCTCGGCACGCAGATCGCCGTCGCGGCGGGCTCGAGCGGTGACGCGCTCACCGAGCCCAGCATGATTGTTTTCGCACAGGTCAAGGATCGCCAGGCGGCCGAGGCCTCCGTCGCCGCACTGGTGGCCGATGATGGCGCCGAATTCAGCTCTGAGACGTACCGCGGCATCGAGATCGCGACGTCGACCGAGGCGGCCTACGCGTTCGTGGATGATGTGCTGGTCATCGGTCTCGCCATGGACGACGTCAGGGGCGTGGTGGATACCTTCACCGGCGAGGAATCGCTCGCGGATCGGGCGGATTTTCAGTCCACCGTGGCGGAGCTACCCGCGGATCACCTCGTCAGCGTGTTCGTCGATCTAGCCGCGATCGCTGGCGCCGCCGACATCGGCGACCAGCTCTCCGGGGTCAGCACCGCCGGCGCGGTCCTCGTGGCTGAGCGCGATGGGCTCCGTCTGTCCGGGAGTGCCCCGTTCGACATGGCTGGGGCCGCCGCATCGGCTCGCGCTGGATTCGCCTTGGGGAGCGTGCCGAGCAGCCTTCCCGACTGGATGCCGGATGACACGCTGGCCGAGGTCGTCATCTTCGGTCTGCGCCAGACGCTCGAGGATGCGGAGGACGCGCTGGGATCCACTCCCGAGGGAGAGGAGCTGGCGGGCACCCTCGATACGTTCCGCGCCCTCGCGGCCTTTGGCTTGGGAATCGATCTCGACGCCGACATCCTGCCCCTGCTCGACCGGGAGGTCGCGATCGCGTTCTCCGGCATAGAGGACGATCTACCGGCGGGGCAGCTGATGCTGCGTCCCGACGACCCCGCTGCGGCGGAGATGGCTCTCGACCGAGTCATCGAGCGCCTCGGCGCGGTTGGTGCGACCGTCGAGCCCGTCGAGGTTGACGGCACAGTCGTCACCGTCGTCACGCTTCCCGATGTCGGTGACGTTGCATACACCGTCGTCGACGAGATCATCATCATGGGGTTCGGCACCGATGACGTGATGGCCGCCGTTGAAGCTCATTCCAGTGGCAAGACGCTCGCCGCCAACGCTGCATATGCGCGCACATTCGACGTGGCAGGCACGCGAGCGGGCAACGAAGTCTTCGCCGATGTGGGTGCCGTGATCGAGCTCTTCGGGGCAGGCCTCGCTCTTCCTGATGACACGCGCGATATCCTGTCCCAGATTGGGACGTTCGGGCTGACCGCCCCGTCTCGTGAAGATCAAATCGAATTCCACATGGTGCTGACCATCGATGAACCCAGCGCCCAATGATCCAATCAAGAAATCACACTGAGGTACGACCCACTTGTCAGT
>JACDHU010000259.1 GCA_013820865.1 Chloroflexota bacterium | reverse complement strand
CAGTGGGCGCCTAGCTCAACGGCAGAGCAAGTGACTCTTAATCACTAGGTTCAGGGTTCGAATCCCTGGGCGCTCACCACTCATCCGCCATTGCGTAGGCCGCCGGTGGGCGGCCGAATCGGTCCATGCAGGGAGGCGCTCTTGGCCCAGGTCCCGATCCAGCGACACGTGCTTGCCAACGGCCTGCGCGTGATCCTGTCGCGCGACCCACGCGCTCCGCTGGTGGCCGTGAACCTGTGGTACGACGTCGGCAGCAAGCACGAGAAGGCAGGTAAGACCGGGTTCGCGCACCTCTTCGAGCACATGATGTTCCAGGGCTCGGCCAACGTGGAGAAAGGACAGCATTTCAGCCTGGTGCAGGCTGCGGGCGGCACGCTGAATGCCAGCACCTGGCTGGATCGCACGAACTACTTCGAGACGCTGCCCGGCCACGAGCTGGAACTGGCGCTGTGGGTGGAGGCGGATCGGATGGCCAGCCTGCTGCCCGCGATGACGCAGGAGAAGCTCGACAACCAGCGCGACGTCGTGAAGAACGAGCGCCGCTTCAGCGTCGACAACCAGCCGTACGGCGACTGGGATGAGCGCATCCAGGCCCTCGTCTACCCGAAGGGCCATCCCTATCATCACTCGACCATCGGGTCGATGGAGGATCTGTCGGCCGCCTCGCTGAGCGATGTGAGCGACTTCTTCGCCACCTGGTACGCGCCGAACAACGCGGTCCTGACCGTGGCCGGCGACTTCGAGACCGATGCGGCATTGGCCATGATCGAACGCCATTTCGGACCGATCCCGGCCAATCACTCGCTGCCCGGCGCGCCGGACATGACCGTGGACGCGCACATCGGCAGCGACATTCGCGTCACCGTGCCCGCCCAGGTTCCGCTGCCGCGCATCTATCTGGCCCATCGCGCGCCGCCATTTGGCAGCGACGCGTTCGAGGCGTTCGAGGTCGCGTCCGATATTCTGGGGTCAGGTCGGGCCTCCCGGCTATACGGCAGCCTCGTTCGAGAACAACGTCTCGCGCAGGATGCGGCGGCCTTCGTGTTTCCCATCGTCGGCGGGGCCAGCATGTTCGTGTTCTGGGTCACGGCGCGCCCCGGCGTGGACCTTGTGAAGCTCGAAGCTGCGCTGCTGGCTGAGCTCGAACGACTCGCGACCGAGCCACCGTCGGATGCCGATCTCGAGCGCGTGCGGAACCTCCACGCCAGCCACTTCTCCGGTGGGCTCGAGCGCATCAGCGAGCGGGCCGACCGGCTGAGCATGTACACGTGCCTGTTCGATGAGCCGGAACGCATCAACTCCGAGGTGAGCCGCTACGTTGGGGTCGACGCCGAACAGGTGTCGGCCGCCCTGCGCTCATTCATCCACGCCGACAACCGGGTGACGCTCATCTACGTCCCGGCCGAGGCGACGACGTGATCGCGCGTCCCGTGGCTGGAGCGCCGCGTCCGTATACCTTCCCCGACTTCGTGAGCCATCGTCTGCCGAATGGCCTGGGCGTGTGGCTCGTGCCTCTTCCCGAACGCGAGCTCGTGAGCGTCCACCTCCTGACCGATGCCGGCGCGGCAACCGAGGACGAGGTCCAGGCCGGCGCCGCATCGCTCACAGCACAGCTGCTCGTGACGGGCACGCGCCGCCTCGATGCGGCGGCGTTCGCGGAGACCACCGAGCGACTCGGGATCGTGGTCAGCAGCGAGTCGTCATGGGACAGCGCCCGCGCCGGCTTCGTGGCCCTTGGCCAGCACCTGGATGCGGGCCTGGAACTGCTGGCCGAGATGGTCCGCGGGCCGCGGCTCGACGCCGGTGAGTTCGAGCGGCTCAAGGCCGAGCGGCTGAACGATATTCTCCAGGGCCGCGCCGAACCCGGCCGCCTGGCCGACGAATCGTTCCTGCGCGAGCTATACGCGGACGACGTACCCTATGGGCGCCTCTCGGCCGGCCGGCCCGAGACGGTCGAACCACTCACCGTCGAGCAGATTCGCGCGTTCCACGCAAGCCGCTACGCCCCAAACGTGGCCGACATCATCATCGCCGGTGCCATTGAGCCGGATGTGGCGCTCAGAACGGTCGAACAGCACCTCGGAGGGTGGACGGGTTCGGGCCCGGGGCATCGGTCAATCCAGGCTTCTGCGCGCGCCGGCCGGAGGGTCGTGATCGTCGACCGACCGGGATCGGTCCAAAGCGAGCTCCGCGTCGGGCATGTCGGGATCGATCGGGACGACCCGCGCTACTTCTCGGCCATGGTCATGTCGGCGCTGCTCGGCGGCGTCTTCGGCAGCCGGCTGAACCTGCGCCTGCGCGAGGAGCTGGGCTACACGTACGGTGCCCGGTGCTCGTTCGACCCGCGCCGCGCGGCCGGCCCATTCATCGCCAGTGCAGCGGTCGAAACCGATGTGACCGCCAAGGCCGTTCGCGAGCTGCTCGGCCAGCTGGATCGCATCCGCGACGCACCCCCCACGGAGACGGAGCTGGCCGAAGTGCGCGACTACCTGGTCGGCGTCTTCCCGCTTCGCTTCGAGACCACCGCCGGGATTGCCGCAGCCATCGAGCCATTGGCCGTCTACGACCTCCCCGACGAGTGGTGGCACGCCTACCGGTCGAACCTCGAAGCCGTGACGGTGTCCGACGTCCACGCCGCGGCCCACGAGCTCGTTCACCCCGACGAGGCGCTCATCCTCATCGTCGGCGACGCCTCGAAGGTGCGCGGTGAGCTCGCCGAAGCTGATCTGGGCGCTGTCGAGGTGATCCCCGCCGATTGATCACCGGTTTGTGTCAAGGACCCGGATTCGTGTGTCGAATCGTCGATACATCGACGGCTCTCACGAGTGCAGCGCGCGTGGCGACCCGGCTCTTGTCACTCCGGAGCCGGTATGTCGGCGGAATGCCGCATGAGCGACGCCTCACGTCGCGAACTGCCGATGGATCAGCCACCAGGTGACATCAACATCAGATCGAGGCGCGCGCCACGCTCGAGTCCGTCGATACATCGCGAAAAGCACGCACAAACCGACCCGCATGTCACGAATTGCCGGCCTATCGGCGGGGACACTAGGTGTGGCGGCGGGCGAGCTCATCCTCGACGGCATGGAGCTTGAGGCCGCGGGCCTCGAGCAG
>JACDHU010000258.1 GCA_013820865.1 Chloroflexota bacterium | reverse complement strand
GGACCGATGCGGCTGCCGGCCACGATATCGTCATCGAGGCGGTCTTCGAGGACGAGGGCGTCAAGCGGCAGACCTGGGAGGCCCTTACGCAGTCGGCGGACCCGGACGCCATCTTTGCCACCAATACCAGCAGCATCAGCATCACCGGCCTCGCGACATCGACGGATCGCGCACCAAAGTTCATCGGCCTTCATTTCTTCTCGCCGGTGCCGGTCATGGGCCTGATCGAGATCATTCGAGGCCTCGAAACTGACGATGCAACCTACGAAAGCGCCAAGGTGTTCGCGGAGGATCTCGGCAAGACGGTCATCGAGAGCAAGGACTATCCCGGCTTCCTGGTGAACCGGATGCTCGGCCCGTTCATCAACGAGGCGATCTTTGCGCTCATGGAGTCGACCGGCACGGCCGACGACATCGACACCGGCGCAAAGCTGGGCCTCAATCATCCGATGGGCCCGCTGGAGCTGAGCGACTTCATCGGCAACGATGTGATGCTCAACGTCATGGACGTGCTGTACCGCGGCTTCGGCGATCCGAAGTTCCGCGCCGCACCCCTTCTGCGCCAGATGGTCACCGCCGGCCACCTGGGCCGCAAGACGGGCAAGGGCTTCTACGTCTACGACGAGCAGGGGAACAGGACGGCCTGATGGCTGTCGAAACCGCGCCGACTCGCGACCCCCTCGCGCTGTCCGAGGAGGAGCGAAGCGTCCGGGACACGGTGCGCGACTGGGCGGCCAGGGAGGTGGCGCCGGGGGCTGCGGCGCGCGACGAGGAGGAGCGGTACGACCGCTCGCTGTTCGAGCGGGCCGGTGAGCTGGGACTGACGGGATTGCCCTACCCGGAGGAATATGGGGGTGCCGGCATGGGCACCTTCGCCTGGGCGCTGGCCGCCGAGGAGATCGGTGCCGCCGACATGGCGATGGCGGTCAGCCTGAGCGTGCATGTCCTGAGCCAGCTCTGCATCTTCGCCAATGGCACGGACGAGCAGAAGGAGCGCTTCCTTCCACCGATGACCGCAGGGCGCGAACTCGGCGCCTTCGCCCTGACCGAGCCGCAGGCCGGATCTGACGCGGCCTCGTTATCGCTCGCGGCTCGGCGTGACGGCGAAGACTACGTTCTGAACGGGACGAAAATCTGGATCACGAACGCCGGCGAGGCGGCACGCTACATCGTCTTTGCGACCATCGACCGTTCGAAGGGCAAGGCCGGCATCACCGCCTTCGTGGTCGAGGCCGATACGCCCGGTTTCCGCCTGGGTTCGAAGGAACGCAAGATGGGAATCCGGGGGACGACCGGGTACGAGATCGTGTTCGACGACGCCCGCGTGCCGGAGGCGAACCGGCTCGCCGCAGAGGGAGATGGGCTGAAGGTGGCGCTTTCGGCCCTCGGTGCAGGCCGCATCAGCATCGCTGCGGCCTGCACGGGCCTGGCACGCAATGCCCTGGAGCTGGCAGCGCGGTATGCGCTCCAGCGCCGTCAGTTCGATCGCGCCATCGCCGACCAGGAGATGATCCAGGCCATGCTGGCCGAGATGGCGGTCGGCGTGGACGCCGCTCGCCTGCTGACCTGGCGCGCGGCGCGAATGCGAGACGCCGGGCAGCCGATCAATGCGCCATCGAGCATGGCGAAGTGGTACGCGTCTGACGTCGCCATGCGCGTGACCACCGACGCGGTGCAGATCTACGGGGGCGCCGGGTACAGCCGCGACAACCCGGTCGAGCGTCTCATGCGCGACGCGAAAGGTGCCCAGATCTACGAGGGGACGAACCAGATTCATCGGCTCATCGTCGCGCAGCACTTGCTCGACGGCCTGCGGCGCGAGGCATGAGCCATCGATCGCAGTCAACGCCCCCACCATTGATGAGGAGACACGACCGATGACCGCCCAGGCCACGCCAGCTCATCCCATGGTTGCCCACGGCGAGCCGCTCCAGGTCCCTCCGGCGCGCCAGGCGAACAACCTGATCGACCTCGTGCATCACACCGTGGAGCGGCTGCCCGACAAAGAGGCGATGCGCTGGAAGGCACCGAAGTCGAAGACCGGTGACGGGGAGGCGGATGATGGCGGTTGGGTCAGTCGCACGTACCGCGAGATGTGGGACGTGGTCACCGACCTGTCATTGGGCATGCGCGACCTGGGTCTGGGACCAGGGGACGCCGCATGCGTTGTCGGTCGAACGCGCCCGGAGTGGGTCCTCGCGGATCTGGCAGCCTTGGCGACCGGTGCCATCACCGCACCCATCTACCCGCAATCGGAGCCGAACCAGGCGGCCTTCATCATCAACAATGTGGGCGCCAAGCTCGTCATCGTCGAGAATGCCCAGCAGGCGACCAAGATCGGCGGAATCCGATCGCAATGCCCAACGGTCGAGCACGTCATCATCATGGATCCGTCGGGCAAGGTTCCGGAGGGGACGCTCACCTTCGCTGAGGTGAAGGCGCGGGCCGGCTCGGACCCGGAAGTGCGACGGCTGTGGCGCGAGGGGTGGCAGGCGATCGGCGCTGACCAGACCGTGACCGTCATTCACACATCCGGGACAACCGCCAACCCGAAGGGCGCGATGCTCACGCACGCCAACATCCTGTTCAACTACCAGGCCGTGTGCCAGGTCGTGGATCTCTCGGAGGACGAACTCTTTCTCTCCTGGCTGCCGCTGTCGCACATCTTCGAGCGGGTCGCGGGTGAGTTCCTTCCGCTCGGTCTCGGCGCCACCGTGGCGTATGCCGAGCCGGTCATCGAGCGCCTGGCGCAGAACATGGCTGATGTGCAGCCGACGATCATGGCGGCGGTTCCGCGGTTCTACGAACGCGTCTACGGACGGGTCCTCGCCACCGTTGAAGCGGGCCCCCCGACGCGCCAGAAGATCTTTCACTGGGCCATGGGCCTCGGCGCGCAGAAGTACGCGAACCACGTCGCCGGACGTGGCAATTCGCCGTGGCTGACTGCCCGCCTCAAGGTTGCCGATGCCGTTGTCTTCAAGAAGATCCGTGCGCGGACCGGTGGCGGCATCCGCTATCTCATCTCCGGCTCGGCACCGCTGGCACGCGAGGTCGGCGAGTTCTTCTACGGCATGGGTCTGCTCATCCTGGAGGGGTATGGCCTGACCGAGACGAGCCCGTTTGTCAGCATCAACCGTCCGCACGATTTCCTGTTTGGCACGGTCGGGACGCCCGCGC
>JACDHU010000039.1 GCA_013820865.1 Chloroflexota bacterium | reverse complement strand
CCGATGACCGTCGCCTCAACCCATCGGGGTATGCATTCGTGATCGCCAGCGAGGGAGCCATCTGGCGCGGCGGCGAGCTCACCGAGGTGGGGGAGTCCGATGCCTACGGCCACCGCCACAAGGCCGATGTGGGTGAAGTGCTGGCCGACGAGCTGAAGCGCCGAACGGGGATCGAGACGGTCCATAGCGACCTTACCTACGACCTGCGTTCCGGCGATCCGGACGCCCTCGATCAGCTCGTGGCCATCACCTTCGCCAACGTCGCGGTCGACCTGCTGGCCGATGGGCAGTACGGGCGAATGGTGGCGGTGCGCGACGGGAATTACGCGCACGCTCCGCTTCCGGAACGATCGTTGGGCGCGCGGCAGCTCGACGTGCCGACGATGTACAACGTCGAGCGCTTTCGTCCGCGCTACGAGGCGAAGCTCGGCGCTCCCCTGTTGCTGGGTCCGGCGGTCCTCGCGTGAGAGCGGCCGGCGATTCAGTGTCGCCGGACCGACGTCTGCTCACCGCCGGGCTTATCGGTCTCGTCAGCGCGGCCGCCTTCGAGGGCATGGCCGTCCCGACCGTTCTGCCGGCGATGGTGGCCGATCTGGGCGGCCTGGATCTGTACGGCTGGGCCTTCAGCGCGTTCTGGCTGACGAACATCATCGGCATCACGCTCGCTGGATCCGACGCTGACCGCCGCGGACCGGGCCGTGCCTTCGCGGTCGGCACCGCGTTGTTCGCGCTGGGGATGCTCGTCGCCGGTCTCGCGGACGGCATGCCGCAGGTCATTGCCGGCCGCGCCATCCAGGGCTTCGGGTCGGGCGCGCTCGGGTCGGTCGTCTACGCCGTCATTGCCCGCGCGTACCAGCCTTCGGTTCGGCCGCGCATGATCGCGTTGATCTCGAGCGCGTGGGTCGTCCCGGGTCTCGTGGGTCCGGCCCTCGCCGGCGTTGTGACCGATGCGCTCGGCTGGCGATGGGTGTTCCTGGGCATCGTGCCGCCGGTCCTCGTCATGGGGTTGCTCGTGTATCCGCAGCTCGCGGTGCTCGGACCCGCCCGACGCGTTTCCGATGCGGCGCGCAGTGATGGGCGCCGAGCCTTCGATGCAATTCGCCTGGCAACCGGCTCGACACTGCTGCTGGTCGCGCTCGGGGTCGGGTCATGGCCGGTCGCGGCGGTCCTGGTGGTCGGCGGCGGGTGGCTGGCCATCGGGGCGCTGGTGCACCTTCTCCCGGCGGGCAGCCTGCGGCTGGCGCCGGGTCGGCCGTCGGTCGTGGCGGCCGTCTTCGCGGTGGCATTCGCGTTCTTCGGAACCGAGGCATTCATCCCGCTGACGGTGGTCGAGGTGCGCGGTGGGAGTGTCACGTTGGGCGGGATCGCGCTATCGGCTGCGGCCGTGACCTGGGCGGCCGGCGCATGGCTCCAGGCCCGCGCTGCAGCCGCCGGAGTCCGGCGCGCGCTGGTCGTCGTCGGCGCGGGGCTCATCGGAGCCGGCATCGTCATCACCTCAGCGGTGTTGCTGCCCGCCGCCCCCGTGCTCGTCGCCGCGCTGGGATGGGGCGTGGCCGGCCTGGGGATGGGCCTGGCGTACTCGATGCTCGCCCTGCTCATGCTCGAAACCGCGACCCCCGGTGAGGAGGGATTCAGCTCCGCCGCCCTCCAGCTCATGTTCACGCTGGGTACTGCGTTCGGCGCCGGGATCGGCGGTGCCGTCATCGCGCTGGTCGATGCCGGGACCCTCGAGTTTGCGCCGGCGTTGGGCATCGTGGACGGCATCATGCTCGTGGTCGCGGCGTTCGGGTTCGCCGTGGCGTGGCGCGTCCCGGCGCGCGCGACCGAGGCGCTCGGCGCACGGCCCGTGATGGATACCGGCGCATCGCTCGAGCACTTCTAGGTCTGTTCTCCTGAGAGCACTCTCACCGGTGGCTCATGCTCTTCTCATCGCCTGCCGCCATAGTGTGAGCCGTCGCCGCCACTGGCGGGGACGGGCGCCCTCCCATCGGGGTCGCTTCGAGGTGGGAGACATGGACGTTGGCGCAGGTTCCGGATCGGCGTTGCCGAGCCCTTCCCGGCATGGCCTCGATGAGGCAGCTGCGCTTCTCGGGCGCGTGGAGCGAGCGAGCCCCGTGCTCCGCCGTCTCCGTCGGGAGCCCGGACCCGTCGTCGTCCACGGAGGCACGGTGATGCGAGCTGGCGCCGCGATCGAGCACCTCGCGATCAACGTACCGGCGGGCGGATGGACGCAGGCGGCGCACCTCGAGCCGATGGCCGCGGATGCGCTCTTGATGGGCAGCTTGCCGGGTGCGCCAATTCGCCTGCGCGCCTTTTACGTGGACGCGCGCATCACGGTGTCGATTCACCGCGTCCCCATGCGGCGTCGCAGCACCCTGTTGCGGGGCAGCAAAGCGGCCGAGCGAATCGGGGCATCGCACGCATTTGTCATTCCCGACCAGATCGAGCGGTCGCGGAGATTGAGCCATGCCTGGGTCGTCGAAGAGCTGCTCGCGCCGGGCAGGCGCGCAACGCGCGCGGAATGGCGGCACGTGATCCGGGATGTTGCCACCGGCATTGGCGAGCTGTGGCTGCGGTCCGACAGCCGGGCGACGTCCATTCGCAGGGTGGTTCCGTGGTTGTCGAGCAAGGAACTCGTTAATCTCCTTCGCGCGATGGAGCTCGAACCCACCGACCGAGGGCGCCTGCTCCGACGCATCGATGAACTCGCTGCTTCTCAGCGGGAGCTACTGGTCGGTTGGACGCATGGGGATCCGTGTGTCAGCAACGTCCTGCGGCTCGGGGGTCCTCGGCTGGGCCTCGTCGATTGGGAGCGAGCGGGACGCAATCCACTCGGCCTCGACGCGTGTCGCATGCTGGCCGGCCTCGATGATCCGACCGAGGCGATCGCGTGGATCGACGACCAGTTTCAACCTCTGGCGCGCGGTCGCATCGCTCCGCTTCGGGAACAGGCGGCCATATCGCTGCTTGGCCTGATGCCGACATGGGCCCGACAGGGCAAGTCCTGGAAGCGGGCAGGTCGCGGCGAGTGGTATCGAACGCGGAACGCTCGGAGGCTCGCGTTGCTGGAGCACCTCTTGGAGATCTGATGGAGATCGCGCAGGGGATCACCTAGCGCAGCTTTCGACGCAACCTTCCCAGTCGCTTGCGGGTGAGACGAATGCCGGCGCCGATCTGTTCGCGCCTTTCCTCGGCGTGGACGGCCAATCGGTGGCGCGCACGAAGCCAGCGACCTGCAAGGCCGCCCGGCATCGTACCTCCACGCGATGCGGTCACCGCAGGTGGAAATCGCGTGGCTGCGACCCTTCGGTCGAAGGCCGCGGGGTCCTCCCCCTCGGTGAACACGTGCTGGAGGCCGTGACGGCCGAGATAATCGACGAACGTGGCGAAGCGCGCCGAGTGGCCCGAGATCATCAGACTGTAGTCGGCCTCCTCGTACAGCTGGGCGGCGTCCGTATCGGCGTTGACCTTGCTCATGAGCCGGTGCGGAATCTCGAAGTAGCGGGCCAGCTCCAGCGTGCGGGAGTCGTGGGCGAGGACGTAGGCCGGGGTGCCCGCCAGGAGCGCCGTGATGTTGCCATGGATGCGCGTGCCGAAGGAGAAGTCGGAGCGAGCCAGGTCGTTCATCCACGGCCACGGCTCCACGTAGAAGCGAATCCGTTGCTGCGTGAAGAACGGATGGCCGACGTGAACCGGCAGCGGATCATCGCGCGCTGTGTCGCTGCCGCGGTCCTCACCCCGGAGGAGCAGGCCCAACGAGGTAAGGTCCTGCGCGATGTAGGTCAGATTCGGATAGCGCTCGAGGTGCGACATCACGACGGGACCCATGGCCGTCACGTAGGTCGACACGTTGATCGAAACCCGCGCCGTTCGATCCAGTGCGGGAAGTCGTTTCTCGACCGGTAGCCGATCGCCATGGAGGAACATCGATGGGCAACCGATGACCTCCACATCGCGGAATCCCAAGCTGCGGAGGTAGGTCTCGGTCAGCTCGCCCCTGACGCCGATTGACGGTGCGCGGTTGAGGACGGCGGTCACGAAGCGTCGAACGGTTGCCTCCATCGGCTTCAGTCGATCGAGCTCGTACGATGTGCTCGACTGTGCTCCGACGCCAAGGATGACGACGGGGATTTTCAAACCTTCGATGAAGCGCGTGATGCGCTTGAGCTTCGGCTCGTAGCTGGGGCGGAAAGCATTGGCCATCGGCATGACGTACACGTCATAACGTTCGTTGACGCTGCCGGCCAGGCGGGGCGCGACGCTGAACCCACCGTGGTCGATCGTGGCCTCGCTGGTGGCGAGGATCTTGTGCGCGGCATGCATGAAGACGAGGTTGCCGCTGTTGTCGCCGATGAGGTTGCGCTCGTACGCCATGCGCGGCGATACGACCTCGAACGGATTCTTTGGCGAGCGCAGCAGGATCCGCTTCATCAGACTCCTCCCACTGCCGGCAGCACGACGTCGTCGACGAATCGCGCCGAGGCGCGGCCGTCGATCACGTCGAACGAAGCATCGCGGAAGCGCGACACACGCTCGGTGTCGAACTCGCCGGCGCGCAGGTACGCTGCCAGCGGCTCGGTGGTCTCGAAGATCGGTCCGGGCAGGTCGCGCGCGTAGTCGAGATAGAAGCCGCGCTCGCGCTCGTAGGCGGAATGATCGGGCGCGAGGAAGGCGATCGGGCGCTCCAACAATGAGTACTCGTAGATGATGCTCGAGTAGTCGGTGATGAGCGCGTCGCTGGCGGCCATGAGCTCGCCGATGTCGTGATGATCGGAGGCGTCGATCGCAAAACCGGCCAATTCGGGATCCAGCTTCATGCGCGAGCGGATGAACGGGTGGAGCCGCACAAGCACGACATGATCACGGCCGAGCACCTCCTGGAGCCGCTGGAGATCAAGGTCGTCGCTGTGACGAGCGTTCGTGGTGCGCTCGCCACGGAACGTCGGCGCGAAGAGCAGGACGCGATGCCGTGGCGGGATCTTGTAGCGGCGACGAATGGCGTCGGCCGAGTGTTCGCACCACGCCGCGTCGAGCAGCGGATCAGCGCGCGGGACGCCGATGCTCGAGCTGAATCGGTGCAGTGGCTGGCGGAAGGCCTCCGCGTAGTGTGGCGCCAGGCGCGCGGCGGAGACCAGGCACAGGTCGTAGTTGGCGTGGATGCGCACCCGGCGCAGCAGCGCCGCATCGGCCCCGAACGTCTTGCCGGCCAGGCTGTAGCCCATCTTCTTGAACGCGCCGCTGGCGTGCCACGTCTGAACGATCATGGTGCCGCGCCGTGGCGTGATGGCATAGATCGGGAAGTAGTAGTCGTCGACCACGAACAGCCGTGACGTGGCGAGTCGGTACCCGGCGATCACGGCGTGGATGGCGGCACTGCACCGGCCCGCGAGTGCCCCGGCGGGTCGGTGGGCGAGGATTGATACCGGGATCGTTGGCGAGCGCCGAGCGATCTCGGCCCGGATGGCTTCGAGATTTCCACCGAGCGCGCTGGCGCTGCCGGTCGCAAGCACGACCCGCCGTTCGAGCGGCCGTCGCGATCCGAGCATGAAGCCCAGCCGCACGAGCGCCATGCGCAGGACGATGAGCGCATCGGTCACGACAGGATCAGCTCGTCGATGATGCGGTCGGTCGCCGTCCCGTTCCCCGCGGGCAGGTGTCTGGCGGCGAAGGGCGCGACCTTCTCGAGCTGATAGTCCTCGCGACGAATGGCATCGACCAGCTCGTCGAAGGTGCGCACGATGCGCCCCGGCACGAAGTCCTCGAACGGCACGTAGAAGTCGCGGGTGGCGATGTATTCCTCGAGATCGAAGGCGTAGAAGAGCATCGGGCGGCCCTGGGTCGAGTACTCGAACACGATCGATGAGTAGTCGGTGATGAGCAGATCGGTGATGAGGAGCAGGTCATTGGTCTCCACTGGCAGGTCGCTGACATCGATCAACCGGTCCCGATACTCGTCGGGGATGTCGACGCGCCTGCGCACGAAGGGGTGCATCTTGAAGATGAGCGTCGCATTGCGTTCCACGCACAGCGCATTGGCTGCGTCGAGGTCGATCAGATCGACGGGGTAGCGGGCGCGACGGGCGCTTCCCCCGCGGAAGGTCGGCGCAAAGAGGATGACTTCGCGGTCGCGCGTGCCGGGGATCGCAGTGTAGGCGGCTTCGCGTCGTTCAGCCTGCCGGGACGGGTCGAGGAAGTCATCCATGCGCGGGGTCCCGGTGGGAACGACGTGCTCGTCGGGGATGCCGAACGCTTCCGCGTAGAAGGGCACTTCGTGCGTGGAGCTGACGGTGGCGTACGTGTAGTTCTTGTGCACGCTGGAATACGGATTCGGGCCCCATGACTTGCCGATGCGACTGTACCCGACCGTCTTGAAGGCACCCCACGCGTGCCAGAGCTGAATGATGCGCTGGTCGGATCGACGTGGCAGCCGGTAGATGGCCGGCTGGTAATCCTCCACGAGAATCACGTGGGCGCGTGCCAGCAGCCAGACGAAACGCGCTCGGTCGCGGAGCGGACGCCGCAGCCGGATGCTGGCCTTGAAGATCGTCGCGAGCCGGAACTGACGATCGAGCCCGCGCTCGATGATGCGGTCATGTACGAATTTGAGGTTGCCGCTGAGTGACGTGCGCGAGTCGGACGTGAAGACGATCAATGGCCGTCGGAACGGTAGACCATGGACGATGGTCAGCAGCAGCCCGAAGAGGTGAAGCCACGCTTGCCGGGGCAGCGCTCGCAACCAGGCGATGAGCGTGCGAGGTGACCGGAGGGAAGGGCGGTCAGGCGCTTCGGTCGAGATTGTGACGTCCAGTGGCGCGCCATCATCCGCCGCCAGATTCACCCGATAGGTCGCACCGCCTGAGATGAATTCGCGCATCGGCTCTTTGAGCTTGAGCTCGACGCTGCCCGGGATGGCGGTCCATTCCCGGGTCGCGCCCGGGCGGCGCAGCACGACCTGCCACGTGCCCTGTGCGAGCGGCATCTGATCGTGGCCGGCGAAGACGTTGAACCGCACCAGTCGCTCGTCGGGACCGATGGCGCCGACGACCGGTCGGGACGCCAGCGTGGGCTGATGCCCATTCGCGGGGCGCAGGTGAACATCGCCCGCATCGAGCTGGGCTCCGATGTCCTGCCGGCGTCGGATACGGAGGACGAGCTGAATGCGCTCCCAATGAACGTCGGTGACCTCGAGGCCCGAAGGCTCGAGGAGGGGTGCGTTCATGCCGATGGCGCTCCTGCACGGAACGCCAGATGCCGTAGTCTCTTGACGTTCATCACCCTCACTCCCGTGGAGTCCATGCTCATCTGCGCAATCCTCCTGGCCGGAGGCGACGGGAACCGATTCGGGGGCGAAGTCCCCAAGCAGTTCCTGCGCCTCGCAGGCGAGGAGATCCTTCTCCGCAGCCTTCGGACGCTGGCCGCCGCGGAGATCGACCGGCTCGTCGTCGTCGCACATCCGCGCTGGCTGTCCGAGACTGAAAGCCTCGTCCAAACGGCCAAGCTCAAGGTCCCCACACGGATTGTGGCGGGCGGATCGAGTCGCAATGAGAGTACGTGGAACGGTATCCTCGCGCTCGACGCCTCGGACGACGACATCGTGCTCGTCCACGACGCGGTGCGGCCGCTGCTCCCGCTGGAGGTGCTGCGGCGCGCCATCGACCCCGTGGTCGAGGGGATCGCTGACAGCACCGATACCGTCATCCCCAGTGCCGACACGCTGGTGGTCGTGGAAGGCGGCGTCGTGGTAGAGATCCCCAACCGGGCGCGCTACCGACGCGGCCAGACGCCACAGGTGTTCCGCAAGTCGGTCCTGGTCCAGGCGTACGAGGCTGCTGCCGCCGCAGGCGACATGACCGCAACCGATGACTGCAGCCTCGTCCTGCGCCACGTGCCGGGCGCTCGCATCCTCGCCGTGCCGGGCGATGAGATGAACATGAAGATCACCACTCGGCTGGACATGGTCCTCGCCGATCGAATGCTCCAGATGAAGACGCTCGAGGACGATGAGTCGGCGGCGGTCGGTGCCTCCCTGGATGACGCTCGGCTGCTCGTCGTGGGCGGGACGAACGGCATCGGCCGGGCCATCGCCGACGAGGCGACGCGACTTGGCGGTCGCGCCGAGGTCGTGGGGCGCTCGACCGGCCTCGACGTCCGGGATCGGGCAGGCGTGGATCGATGCGTCGACGAGGTCGCGGATCGGCTTGGCGGCCTCGACCACGTGGTGGTCACGGCCGGCATCCTCAGGATTGGCACGGTCGCTGATGCGGATCCGGAGGACCTCAAGGAAGTGTTCGACGTCAATCTGGGTGGCACGCTGAACGTGGCCGCCGCCTCGTATCGCCACCTGCGCCAGAGTCGCGGATCGCTGACCGTCTTCGCCTCGAGCTCCTTCACGCGCGGAAGGGCAGACTACGTCGCGTACTCGGCCAGCAAGGCGGGCGTTGTGAACCTGGCCCAGGGCCTGGCGGAGGAGTGGCACGACGACGGGATCCGCGTCAACGCTGTGAGTCCCGAACGAACCGATACACCCATGCGCCGGCTTGCATTCCCCGAGGAGGCACACGCCCTGCTTCTCACTCCCGAAGAGGTTGCGCGGGCCACCGTCCGGTTGCTGCGCTCCGACCTGACCGGCCAGGTCCTCGATGTTCGACGCCACCTTGATCCGTAGTTTGTTGATGCGCTCTTTGTTCGACAGCCGATGAACTGGCTGGAATACCTGCTCGCCACAGCAATGCTGCGATGGCTTCGTCTTGTCTTCTCCGTCCTGCCGATTCGCCGCGATCGGGTAGTGCTTGCCTCGGCGCGGCACGCACAGCTCGAGGGGAACCTGCGCCACCTGCATGACGCGATGCATCGAGCGCGCCCCGACCTCGACTACGTGCTCCTGCTTGAGCCGTACAGCTATCGGTTTTTCGGGAAGCTCGTCTATCTCCTGCGGTTGACCCGGGGTATGTACTACTTGTGCACCTCGCGCCTGTTCATCGTGGATAACGCCTACTTCCCCATTCACATCGCGCAGCACCGCCGCGAGACCACGGTGGTACAGGTCTGGCACGCTGCCGGGGCGCTCAAGCGATTCGGGTTCGCAACCAACCTTCTTCCCCGCCAGCCCGAGCGCCGATTCCTGCATCAGCACTACGACTACGTGATAGCCAGCTCGGAAGCCACGCGCCACGCCTACGCGGACGCGCTGCGCACACCGATCGATCGGGTCGTCGCGCTCGGCTCGCCGCGGACGGACCATTTGCTTGACGATGTACAGGTGGCCACGTCACGGCGCCGCTTGCTGGATCGCCACCCGAACCTCGAGGGTCGCCGCGTTGTGCTCTACGCCCCCACGTTCCGCGGGCGAGGGCAACGGAAGCGGGCTGCGCCCGGGCTTGACGCCGAGCGCCTGCGGACCATCCTCCCCGACGAGTACGCGCTTGTGCTGAAGGCGCACCCCAACCTGCACCGGGGTCCGAGCAGCCGGCTCGGCTACGACGCGATCGTGGATCCCGCGACCGAAATCAACGACGTCCTCGCGATCTCCGACATCCTGGTCACGGACTACTCCTCCGTCGTCTTCGATTGGGCGCTGCTCCGCCGCCCTCTCGTGCTTCTGGTGGCCGATCTGTCGGATTACGAGGCCGATCCCGGGCTCTTCCTCGACTACCACACGGACATGATCGGCACCCAGGTGATCGACACGGAAGGGGCGGCAACAGCCATCGTGGGGGCCGACTTCGACCTGTCGGGATACGACGCGTTCATCGAGCGTCACCTCGGGTCGGCACGCGGTGACGCGAGCGAGCGATTCGTCGAGCGCTTCCTCGGCGACCTCGGCAGGCGAAGTGATAGGCTTCGGGCCAATGTCAGCCAGGAGTGAGGCACCGGCGACTCTTGTCGCCGCCGCCGCGAAGCCCAGTCCCCTGACCCTCGTCATCCAGGCGGTCAACGATGTGGTGTCGCGACGCCGCCTCGTCCGCTACCTCGTGCAGGCCGAGATTCGCAAGCGCGGAGTCAACAC
>JACDHU010000038.1 GCA_013820865.1 Chloroflexota bacterium | reverse complement strand
GCCATCGTCCGCAGCTTCAGCTCAGCTGGGACGCTGAGGGCGAGCGCGATAAATTCGGTGTCCAGGAATGGCACGCGTCCCTCGAGGCCGTGGAGCATCGTCAGGCGGTCGACGCGCTGGAGGTTGATGTTGTGCAAGGTGGAAACGGAGCGACCGAGCTCCTGGTGCAGCATGGCGGCATCGGTCGAGTCCTTGTGATAGGCGTACCCGGCGAACAGCTCGTCCGCACCCTCGCCGGTGAGAATCACTTTCACGCGCTCGGCTGCCAGGCGCGAGCAGAAGTAGGTCGGGATTGCGCTGCGCACCAGATCCTGGTCCCACGACTCGAGCGCGTGGATGATCTCAGGCAGCTTCTCGACCACCTCTGCGGAGGTCATCAGGTACTCGTGATGGATCGATCCGATGTGAGCGGCAACCCGTCTGGCCGCAATGATGTCGCGCGATCCGGCCAGGCCGACCGAAAAGGTATGCAGCTCGTCGACGTGCTTCCGGGCCATCGCGGCGATAACGCTCGAGTCCAGTCCGCCGGAGAGAAATGCACCGACCGGGACGTCGCTCATCAGGTGTGAGGCGACGGCGTCCTCCAAGCCCTTTCGCACGAGACTCACATGGTCCTCGACCGACCGATCGACGGGAGGCCCGGTCGGTACCTGGTAGTAAGGAACGAAACCCTCACGGCTGTCGAAGTAGGTGCCGGGCGGGAACTCATGGAGCTCATCGACCCAATCGGCGAGCGCTTTCATCTCCGACGCGAAGGCCATGACCGGCCGCCCGGATCCATCGATCCCGCGACCGTAGTACAGCGGCTTGATCCCGATGGGATCACGCGCAAGAAACAAGTGCTCGTCGTCGCAGATGGCGAACGCGAACATGCCCGCCAACGCCGCCGGGGTGTCCGTGCCACGCTCTTCGTACAGATGGAGAATCGCCTCGTTGTCGCTCGTCGTCGTGAGCGTGTGCCGGCCGGCCAGGTCAGCGCGGAGCGCCGGGAAGTTGTAGATCTCGCCGTTCGCGACGATGGCCATGGCGCGCGTCTCGTTGTACAGCGGCTGCGCGCCGCCTTCGGGGTCCATGATCGCAAGCCGACGATGGCCAAGAACGCCGTTCGATTGCACGTGCACGCCGGCCCCATCGGGGCCACGGTGCCGGATGCCATCCATGGCGCGCTCGGTCAGGATGCGGTCCGATGTGCCCCAGATTCCGGCGATGCCACACATTGTCGCCATCGTACTCCATTGCATCTCATGCGATAGCTATTGCATCTGACGCATCAATCTGCCAATGTGCGCGGGTGGCAGACCAGCATCCGAGCAGTCTCCGTCGCGCGCTTGCGCTCCTTGATGCGCTTGCCTCGGACGACGCCATCTCCCACGGCGGATGGGGCGTGAACCGTCTGGCGGCTCACGAGGGTCGTGACCAGAGCCAGGTATCGCGAACGCTGCGTGTCTTCGCCGATGCGGGCTTCGTCGAGCGCGACGCGGACACCATGGCCTACCGCATCGGATGGCACGTCTTCGCGCTTGCGGCCCGGGCGGCCGACCAGCGCCTCATCGCGGCGGGCGCGCCAATCCTTCGTCGGCTGGTGGAGAAGGATCTCGGGGAACGGATCCACCTCTCGGTCCTTCAGGGATCCGAGGTGCTGACGGTCCTGACCGAGTCGCCGCCGCACGCCGTCCAGACCGTGGCCTGGGCGGGGCGCCTCGTTCCCGCGCACAACACGTCCTCGGGTCGCGCGCTGCTCATCGACCTCGAACGCGCCGAGATTCAACGATTGTTCGATGGCGTCGCATTCGGCGATGGGGGACCCAACGCCCCGCGTGACGTCGACGAGCTGTATGAACGCATTCTGACCGCACGGGCTGATGGGTACGCCGTCGTCGACGAGGAGTTTGAGCCTGGCCTGGTGGCCGCGGCCGCCCCCGTTCGCGACTTCCGCGGCGGCGTGATCGCTGCACTCAACGTGTCCGCCCCGAAGTTTCGCCTGTGGACTCGACTGCCGCTTGCCGGCCAGGCGATCAAGTCAGCGGCCGATGTGCTATCGGCCGAGTTGGGCTGGGACGGCGTCATATCCGGAGACTTGGCCACCCGAACGGATGCCGGCCGATCCGGCGTGCCGGCATGAGCCTGTTCGACTACCTGAACGCGCAGGGAGATCGACTCCTTGGGCTTGCCATCGAGCACGCGCAGATCGTCATCGTCTCCGTCTCGATCTCCACGGTCATCGGTGTTCTCCTGGGGGTCCTGACGTACCGGACCAATGGACCGCGCTATGTGGCACTGGGCGTCACCGGCATCTTTCTCACGATCCCCTCATTCGCCCTGTTCGGGCTTCTCATCGGCCCGCTCGGCTTGGGGGCGACGCCGGCGATCGTGGCGCTCGTGATGTACGGGCTGCTTCCGATCGTGCGTAACACGATCGTCGGCCTGCGCTCGGTCGATCCGGCTGTTGTCGAGTCCGCCCAGGGGATGGGCATGGGCCGCTATCGCCGCCTGCTGCGCATCGAGCTGCCACTGGCCTGGCCGGTCATCGTCACCGGCATTCGGGTCGCCGCGGTCATTATCGTCGGCATCGCCGCGATCGCGGCGGTCGTCAACGGACCCGGCCTGGGCAAGGACATCTTCCGCGCCCTGGCGCGCGTCGGCACGCCGACCGCCATCCCGCAGGCCCTGAGCGCGGTGCTCGGCATCATCATCATCGCCATCCTGATTGACCTTGCCTTCATGGTCGTCGCCCGACTGACCACCTCGAGAGGAATACGGACCTGACATGACCACGAGCGCGGCGACCAATGGCGGTGAGTCCATGATCAGCCTCCAGCAGCTGACCAAGGTCTTTCCCGGGCAGGCCAAGCCCGCCGTCGAGGGACTCGACATGGAAATTCCGGCCGGCGAGATCGTGGTCCTGGTCGGGCCGTCCGGCTGCGGCAAGACGACCACCATGCGTCTCATCAATCGGCTTATCGAGCCGACGTCGGGCCGCATCATCCTCGAGGGCGAGGACGTCACGAAGGTCAACCCGGACAAGCTGCGCCGCCGCATCGGGTATGTCATCCAGCAGATCGGCCTGTTTCCGCACCAGACGATCAGTGACAACATCGCCACCGTCCCGCGCATGCTGGGCTGGGACGAGAAGCGCATCAAGGCTCGGGTGGACGAGCTCCTCGCGATCGTGGGTCTCGACCCGGAGGCCTATCGGGGCCGATATCCGAAGCAGCTGTCGGGCGGTCAGCGCCAGCGCGCAGGCGTGGCGCGAGCGCTCAGCGCGGACCCGCCGGTGATGCTCATGGACGAGCCGTTCGGCGCCATCGACCCGATCACCCGCGACCGCCTCCAGAACGAGTTCCTGCGCGTGCAGCAGACGATCCGCAAGACGATCATCTTCGTCACCCACGACATCGACGAGGCGATCAAGATGGGCGACCGGATCGCCATCCTGCGCGAGGGGTCGCAGATCGCGCAGTACGACACGCCCGAACGCATCCTCTCCGCACCGGCCGATGACTTCGTGGCCGACTTCGTCGGAGCTGGTGCGTCGCTGAAGCGGCTGAACCTGTCGCTCGTCCGAGATGTAGAGATGGTGCAATGGCCAACCGTCGGCATCCACGACTCCCGCGCAGCGGTCCTCGCCGCGCTGCGCGCATCCGACAAGGGAGCCGCCCTGGTCCTCGACGACCAGCGGCGCCCGGTGCGTTGGGTCAGCGCTCGCGACCTCGGGCGCGAGGACATGCCGCTCAGCGACGTGGGCCTCCCGGCGGAGGCCATCGTGCAGCCGAACGCGACCCTCGCCGATGCCCTCAACGAGATGCTCCAGTCGCGCTACGGCTGCGCCATCGTGGTCGATCACACCGGTGCGCACCTCGGGACGGTCGACTTCGCGACGGTGAGCGCCGCCATCCAGGAGATGCGACGCGACGCGCGCGATCGGTCGCGTGCCGAGGCCGACCAGCTTCACGTCGCAGACGCGGCAGGCGCCTGATGCAGATGGTCGGTCCGCCAGCTGACGGCCTCGGGGTCGAGGACAAGGCGCTCATCGCTGAGCTCGAAGCCGCGGTGCCGGTGTCTGGCGGGACCGACATTTTCCGCGGCAGACGCGCGAGCGTCATCGGCTACCTCGGCCTCCCCGTCGCACTGATCGCCGTGTGCGCGATCCTCTTCCTGTGGGTCGGCGCTCAGGAGCTCGGCAGCATCGAGCGCCGCCTGATCAATCCGGAGCGGATCTCGAGCGCCTTCGTGCAGCACATGGCGCTGACCTTTGCGTCGACCGTCTTCGTGGTCCTCATCGCCGTGCCGCTCGGGGTGCTGATGACGCGACCCTTCGCACAAACCCTCGTGCCGCCCATCATCACGGTCGCCAACATCGGCCAGGCGGTTCCTTCCATCGGCGTGCTCGTCCTGCTGGCCCTCGTGTGGGCCATCGGCTTCTGGCCGGCGGTGGTTGCCCTTGTCGCCTACTCAATCCTGCCCGTCCTGCGCAACACCATGGTCGGCCTGCAACAGGTCGACCAGTCGGTCATCGAGGCGGGGCGCGGGATGGGAATGACGAAGGGTGCTGTGCTCCGCAAGATCGAGCTGCCACTGGCCGTGCCCGTCATCCTCGCCGGCGTGCGGACAGCCCTCGTCATCAACGTCGGGACCGCCACGCTTGCCACCTTCGTCGCCGCCGGCGGTCTCGGCGACATCATCGCCGGCGGTCTCGTCACCAGCCGCCAGACGGTGGTGCTCACCGGGAGCGTACTCACCGCCGTCCTGGCGTTGTTCATCGACCATCTCGGCGGCGTCGCCGAGGGCCGGCTCAGTCCCAAGGGGCTGTGACGCGGGTGGAGGAGGAAAGGAATTCGCAGCTCGAGGATCAACGGTATTCAGGAATTCAGCAGGAGAGATATCGACATGGCTTCGTCTAACCATCGCATGAGCCGATCGGCCGCCCTTCTGGGCGGTCTCGCGCTCCTCGTCGCCGCCTGCAACGGCGGCGGTGCCTCGCCGTCAGGCGATTCAAGCGCTCCGGCCTCGGCCGGCGGCGATTCAAGCGCTCCAGCCTCGGCTGGCGCCGGCGGGACCGACCTGTCCGGTGTCGAATTCACGGTCGGCTCGAAGGAATTCACGGAGCAGCTCATCCTGGGCCAGATCACGATCCAGGTGCTGGAAGCCGCCGGGGCGACGGTGACTGACGAGACCGGTCTCGTCGGCTCGCCCGTCGTGCGCGAGGCGCTGGTTGCCGGCAACATCGACATGTACTGGGAGTACACCGGCACCGGATGGATCACCCACCTGGGCAACGAGGCTCCCGTCGCTGGCGCTGAGGCGCAGTACGATGCTGTTGCCGAGGCGGACGCCGAGAATGACATCGCCTGGCTCGAGCCGGCGCCGTTCAACAACACCTACGCCATCGCGGCGGCGACCGCGATGGCCGATGAGCTCGGCCTGGCCACTCTCACCGACCTCGCGGCGTATGCCGGTGAGAATCCCGACGAGACGACCATCTGCGCCGCGGCCGAATTCCTCGCCCGCGACGACGGGCTGCCGGGCCTCGAGGCTGCCTATGGCTTCGAGGTGCCCGACTCGAGCCTTTCGGAGCTCGAGCTCGGCCTGATTCCGCCCCTCGTGGCCGAGGGGGATCCATGCGTCTTCGGTGAGCTGTTCGCAACCGACGCACGGATCGTCTCGCTTGATCTGACCATCCTGGAGGACGACCAGGAGTTCTTCCCCAGCTACCTGCCCGCCCTCAACGTGCGGCAGGAGGTGCTTGACGCGAATCCGGGGCTGGCCGACCTGTTCGCACCGGTCGCGGCGGCGCTCGACAATGACACGATGACGGCCCTGAACGCCCAGGTCGACATCGACGGCGAGGAGCCTGCGGACGTTGCCAGGGCCTTCCTCGAAGAGAATGGGCTCCTCGGAGGGTAGTCTCCGCATCAGGCCCAACGCACACCACGCTCGCCCAGGCTCGTCAGCCCGGGCGAGCGTGGTGCCCACATCCAGCTGAGGCGCAATGACAGATATCGAAGCCACTGGGGAAGGCGGAGCACGACGCCGCCGGACCGGCCGCGTCGCTGGCGAGCGCAGCCGCCTGCCACAACAACGACCGTGGGCGCAGCCGAGGCTGCGCTATCCGCCGACCGACGCGGTGTCCGCTGATGAGCTCGAGTCGATCCACCTGGCGTCGCTGCGCATCCTCGAGGAGATCGGCATGGACTTCCTCGATGCGGAGGCGCGCGAGCTCCTTGCCGCGGCTGGGGCTCACGTCGAGCCCGGGACGGAACGCGTCCGCTTCGAGCCGGGGATGGTGTCGGAGCGGATCCGGACGGCCCCGGCGTCCTTCACGCTTCATGCCCGCAACCCGGCGCATCACCTCCGCATCGGTGGCGACCACGTGGCCTTCGGCGCCGTGAGCAGCGCCCCGAACGTGTCTGACCTCGACCACGGCCGCAGAGTGGGCAACCGCGCTGACTTTCAGAACCTGGTCCGTCTGGCGCAGATGCTCGATACCGTCCACTTTTTCGGTGGCTATCCGGTGGAGCCCATCGATCTCCATGCTTCGATTCGCCACCTCGACGCGTTCTACGACCTGCTGACCCTTGCGGACAAGCCGCTTCACGCGTACAGCCTGGGTCGCGAGCGAAACCGCGATTGCCTCGAGATGGTGCGGATCGCGCGTGGAATCGATGACGCGACCCTCGACAATGAGCCATCGATCTTCACGGTCATCAACTCCAGTTCGCCCCTTCGACTCGACACGCCGATGCTTCATGGCATCCTCGAGTATTCGGCGCGCAACCAGGTCATCGTGATCACGCCATTCACCCTGGCTGGGGCGATGGCACCGGTCACCCTCGCGGGCGCGCTCGCACAACAGAACGCGGAAGCCCTCGCTGGCGTGGTGATGACCCAGGTCGTGCGGCCCGGCTCGCCGGTCGTGTACGGCGGTTTCACCTCCAACGTCGACATGCAGTCCGGCGCGCCGGCGTTCGGGACCCCGGAGTACATGCGCAGCGCGCTGGTCGGTGGGCAACTGGCCCGTCGGTACGGATTGCCATACCGTTCATCGAACGTGTGCGCCGCGAACGCACTCGACGCCCAGGCCGCCTACGAGTCCGTCTTCTCGCTATGGGGCGCCGTGATGGGCGGGGTCAACCTGCTGATGCATGGGGCCGGTTGGATGGAAGGCGGCCTCCACGCGGGATTTGAGAAGATGATCCTCGACGCCGAGCTGCTGCAGATGGTCTCCGCATTCCTGGATCCGGTCGTGGTCGACGAGGATACCCTCGGCCTTGACGCGATCCGGGAGGTCGGCCCCGGTGGGCACTTCTTCGGCGCAGCCCACACGCAGGCCCGCTTCCGCACCGCCTTCCACAAGCCGATGATCTCCGACTGGCGGAACTTCGAGACGTGGCAGGAAGCGGGCAGCCCCGAGGCGGCCGGCAAGGCAAACCACATCTGGAAGGAGCTTCTCGCAGCGTATGAGCCGCCGGCCATCGAGGAGGCCGTCCGCGAGGAACTCGCGGCGTTCGTGGCTCGTCGCACGGACGAGGGCGGGGTGCCGACCGACTTCTGAGATGCGCATCCACCCATGCCACATGATTCGCTTTGAAAGGGATTCCCGTTGAAGTCATCGGCTCGCGTCGTCGTCATCGGCGGAGGTGTTGTCGGCTGCGCCGTGCTCTATCACCTGACCAGGGCCGGTTGGACCGACGTGATGCTCCTGGAGCGCAGGGAGCTGACCTCCGGTTCGACCTGGCACTCGGCCGGGGGGATGCATACGCTCAACGGCGACCCCAATATCTCGAAGCTCCAGCAGTACACCGTCCAGCTCTACGAAGAGATCGAACGGATCTCCGGTCAGGACTGTGGGATCCACCTGCCCGGCGGCCTGATGCTCGCCGACACGGAGGTGCGGATGGACTTCCTGCGCCTGACCCAGGCCCGTGGTCGCTATCTCGGCATGGACCTCGAGCTCATCACTCCATCCGAGGCCCAGTCCCTCTTCCCGCTCCTGGACCCGCGCTGCTTCGTCGGCGCGCTGTACGACCCGGTGGAGGGGCACGTCGACCCCTCAGGCGTCACCCGCGCCTACGCCACCTGTGCGCGTATGGCGGGCGCAGAAGTGCAACGCAATACCGCGGTCACCGGCCTGAGCCAGCGGCCGGATGGGAGCTGGGACGTCCACACGAACCTCGGCACCACGATCCACGCCGAGCACATCGTGAACGCGGCCGGACTGTGGGCGCGCGAGGTCGGCCGCATGGTCGGCATCGAGCTGCCCGTCCTCGCCATGGAGCACATGTATCTGCTCACCGAGAACATGCCCGAAGTTGCCGCGAGCATGGCGGCCACCGGCAAGGAGATGGCGATGGCGATGGACTTCGGCGGCGAGATCTACATCCGCCAGGAGGGCGGCGGCATGCTGCTCGGGACGTACGAGCAGGCCTGCGTGCCGTGGGCTCCCAAGGAAACGCCGTGGGACTTCGGAGCTCAGCTGCTCAAACCCGACCTCGACCGCATCACGCCCGAGCTGGAGGTCGCCTTCCGCCATTATCCCGCCATGGCCACCGTCGGCATCAAGCGGGTCATCAATGGACCATTCACCTTCGCGCCCGATGGCAACCCGCTCGTCGGCCCAGTCCCCGGTTTACGCAACTACTGGGTCGCCTGCGGGGTGATGGCCGGTCTCTCCCAGGGAGGCGGCGTCGGCCTGGCGCTCGCGACGTGGATGACCGAGGGTGACCCTGGCATGGACACCTGGGGCATGGACGTCGCCCGCTTCGGTGACTATGCGACGATCGGGTACACCAACGCCAAGGTCCGTGAGAACTACGCGCGCCGGTTCCGGATCACCTTTCCGAACGAGGAGCTTCCAGCCGGCCGCCCGCTGCATACGACACCGATCCACGACCGCCTAACTGCCGCGAACGCGGTGTGGGGCGCCGCCTACGGCCTCGAGCACGCGTTGTGGTTTCAGACAGCAGGACAGGAACCGGTCGAGGACGTCACGTTCCGCCGTTCCAACGCCTGGGACCAGGTTGCCGCGGAATGCGCCGCCGTCCGCGATGGTGTCGGGCTCATCGAGACGGCGAACTTCGGAAAGTATCACGTGACCGGACCCGGCGCCGCCACCTGGCTCTCGAGCCTGCTCACGAATCGGATGCCGGCGGTCGGTCGAATCGTGCTGACGGCGATGCTCAACCCACAGGGCCGAATCCTCGGCGAGTTCACGGTCGCCCGTGCCGGTGATGACGAATTCTTCCTGTTCGGTTCGCATGCCGCCGAGTCCCACCACCGGCGCTGGTTCGTCGAGCATCTGCCGAGCGATGGCAGCGTCTCGTTACGTGTGCTCGGTCTGAGCCTGGTGGGTCTGTCGCTGGCCGGACCTCGTGCGCGCGACGTGCTGCAGAAGGTCACTGACACTGATCTCCTGGCGACCTCGTTCAGGTTCATGGACTTCCGGCCGGTGGACATCGGCATGATCCCCGCTCGTGTCGGCCGGCTCAGCTACTCGGGGGAGCTCGGCTATGAGCTGTGGGTCGCGCCCGAACACCAGCGAGCCCTCTTCGATCAGTTGATGAACGCCGGTGCCGACTTCGGGATCCGGCTGTTCGGCTTCCGGGCGCTGATGTCGCTGCGGCTCGAGAAGAGCTTCGGTACGTGGTTCCGTGAGTACCGGCCCATTTACACACCAGCTGAGGCCGGCCTCACGAGCTACATCAAGCTCGACCACGAGTTCATCGGTCGAGCGGCCCACGAAGCAGAGCTGGCGGCCGGTCCAGGCCGACGGCTCGTCACGCTGGTCGTCGAGCCGGACCCCGATGACCCCGCCGACGCCATCGGCGACGAGCCCATCTGGCACGACGACAAGGTTGTCGGCTGGGTCACGTCCGGGGGCTATGGCCACTACAGCAAGGCATCTCTGGCGCTCGGCTACATCCCGACCCAGCTGACCGCACCCGCTTCGCGCGGCTGTTTCGAGATCGAGATCATCGGCCGGCGACGCCCTGCTCGTCTGCAGTTGACGCC
>JACDHU010000257.1 GCA_013820865.1 Chloroflexota bacterium | reverse complement strand
GACCGGGGGTCACGGTGATCCGTGGATGGCATCGGGCGTGGACCTGCGCTGGCTGCCTCGCCATCCCGGAGTGCCCGACACGCTGGTCGACGGTGTCGACGAGATGAGGCGCGCCGTGCGAACTCTCGTTCGCATGGGCGCCGATGTCATCAAAGTGGCGACCTCCGGTGGCGTCCTCTCGCCGCGCGACAAGCCGACGCACGCGCACTTCCGGCTCGATGAGCTCCAGGTGCTGGTCGAGGAGGCCACAGCCGCCGGAATCTTCGTCATGGCGCATGCGCAGGCGACGCCGGGCATCAAGAACGCGATTCGCGCCGGGATTCGATCGATCGAGCACGGCATCTACCTCGACGACGAGGCAATCGAGATGATGCTGACGCGCGGGACGTGGCTCGTGCCGACGTTGATGGCGCCGCGCGGCGTCATCGATGCCGCGGAGGCGGGCGCCGCCATGCCGGAGGCATCGGTCGCCAAGGCGCGCGAGGTGGTGGAGATCCACCGTGCTTCGTTCGCGAAGGCCGTCGAGGCTGGCGTGAACATCGCCATGGGCACCGATTCGGGCGTCACGCCGCACGGCCTCAACCTGCGGGAGCTGGCGCTCATGGTCGAAGGTGGCATGACACCGATGCAGGCGATCGAGGCGACCACCCGTTCCGCGGCCGAGCTCATGGGGCTCGATAACGAACTGGGGACGCTGGAAGCCGGCAAGCGCGCGGACCTCGTGGTCGTCGACGGCGATCCGCTGGAGCTCGCGACGCTCGCCGAGCGCGTCTCTGCCGTCTACCAGGACGGCGTACGGGTGACAGGCTAGTCGAGGTCCGCCGCGTCGAGTGCCGCGCGCGCTGCGCTGCGACCGGCGTTCCAGGCCTGCCATGCATTCAGGCCCGGCGCGAAACGGAGTTCTTCTCGTCGGAACGCGAGCTGATCGCGAAGGACGCTGGCCTCGAAGTCGTCGAGCAGGGGCAGCGCACGGACGAGATCGGGGATGGCGTCGTCACCGAGTGATGCTGCGTAGTACGCATCGAGCCCCGCGCTGCCGTCCTCGCCTATGATCCCGGGATCCGTGAAGCGGGCGACATTCTGCTCGGTGATGAAGCGCACGGGTCCGAGCACGTTCAGCCCAAGCCCGATCACCAGGGCGGTTACGACGAGGACGTGCCCGATCCACCGCACTCGATCGGTCACGAGGGTGATGCCGAGCGCCACCAAGCCTGCTCCGAGGAGAACGATGGCGGCGATGACATACAGCCGGAGCTCGGTCCAGCCGTATGCCTCCTGGTAGAGGCGCAGGCGCAGACCGGCAGAGACGAGCACGACGCCGGTGAGCAGCACCAAGCCGATGGCCATACCGATGAGGAGTTTCGACCGCCGCCGGGCCACCTGCTCAAGGACCACGACGAGGCCCCCCGCCAGCACCGCGACCGCCACGAGCTCGAAGAATCCGCGGCGCGCGTAGTCGCTGTACGTCATGCCGATGGCCCGCATGGTGTCAAGCCCGCCGAACAGGTAGGCAGCCTGGAGCAGGACAAACCCGAGGAAGACCGCGTTCACTGCGACAAGGACGGTCACGGCCTCCGTGTGTCCCAGCCGCCATCGGACCGATGGGCTGTCGGGGGCGTCAGCCGGGGGCCTGGACGCAGCCAGTGCGAGCGCCCCGGCGGCCAGCCAGCCGACGGTGCCCGCGAGGATCATACGACCGGGAACGTCGCCGGGATCGAGGTCCACGCGCCACAGGTCCTCGACGATGCTCGCGAAGACCGCATCCGCAGCAGCAAAGAGCGCGACGAAGACGAGCACCACCGGGATTGCGATGAACATGCCGCGGAGGAACGGAAGCGCAGGGCGGGCACGATTCAGGGCGGTGGACGCGGAAGGGAGCGAGGATTGAGCGGCCGACACGGCCTGGGCGCCGCCCGTCAGTGTCCAGCCGGCGGCCCCGAACCCAAGGATGACAACGTCGCAGAACGGTCGCGCCAGCACGCGGCGTCCACCGAAGCTTGCGAGCGCCGCTGCCGTCAGTCCCACAGCCGTCAGCAGGTCGAGCGTCACGATGGTCGTGTCTGCGCGAATGGCGGTGAAGGCCGCGAAGGCGATAGCGGCGGGTGCCAGCCACAGGTCGCGGCGCAGGGGGGCCGGCGCCGGCCGACGCAGTGCCCAGCCGGCGCCCAGGAGGGCGACAATGAAGATCGGGAAGTTGATCCCGAGACCGACGTCGAAAAAGAGGAACTGGCCGCTGAGGCCAATCGCCGCGGCCGTCGCCACGACGCGGGCCGCGCCGTGGATCGCAGGTCGGGGCGGCGCGAAGGCAGTGCCCGCCGCGCCGGCTGTGACCTCATGCTCCATCAGTGCTCGATGTCGATGACGATGCGCGGCGGTCCGTCGAGGATCGTCAGGCGGGCGCAGGCCTCGGCCGTCAGGCCCAGGTACCAGGTGCTCTGTCGCTCGAAGTCTCCGCCTTCGACGAGGGCTTCAAGGATGTCGAAGCTCGGTTCGAACTCGGTCGGCCCGTCGTAGCTGGAGGTGCCTTCATCGGTCTGCTTTGAGCCCCCGCGCATGGTGAGGCCCAGGAAGCTATCGCCGTTGACCTCGATCGGTAGACCTGATGCGTCGCCGGTGAATGGCGGCGTAGCCCGATCCAGCGTCAGGTCAGGCGTGCCCTGCTCGAATTCGAACACGACGCGATCGTAGCCGTCATGGGCGCCGACGCGAACGTCCACGATATTCGCGACGCCAACGGAGCCGCCATCTTCGAGCGGCAGGTCGCAGGTGAAGTCGCCGAGATCGTCGGACGGGACGGCGTCCACGCTGGAGGTCGGGGTCGCCGATGGGCTGTCCGTCGCGGCCGGGACCGAGGCGAGCGAAGCCGCTGGTGTCGCAGTCGCGCTTGCCGGGTCCGAGCCGGAGCCGGCGCCCTGTCCGGCACAGGCGGCGAGGAGCGGAACGACGATGAGTGCGAGGAGTGAGGCGCGACGCATGGTGCTGGACTCCTTTAGGGTCAACGTAGTGTTGTCGTGGCCCAATGACGCTGCAGCAGCCCGATGCGTTACCGATGCCTGGCCTAGACTCGGAGGCCATGAAGGACGAACGGTTGCTGTCTCCTGGACTGAAGGGCGTGCTCGCGGGTGAGACGGCCTTGGCGATGATCGACGGCGAGGCCGGCCGGCTCGCGTATCGGGGCTACCCGATCGGCGAGATGGTCGAGCGCGGC
>JACDHU010000256.1 GCA_013820865.1 Chloroflexota bacterium | reverse complement strand
TCGGTGGCGCCCTGACGGTCACGACCAAGCCGGATAGGACGCTCGTCACGCAGGCCGATACCGAAATCGAGACGCACCTGCGCGACCGAATCGCAGCCGCCTATCCCGGGCACACCGTCCTGGGTGAGGAGTTCGGCACCGCCCCTGACGCGGGCGACGGGCGCTGGATCATGGATCCGATCGACGCGACGCACAACGTGGTGCGGGGGATCGAGATCTTCGCCACGCTGCTGGCATTCGAGCGCGACGGTGAGCTGGAGCTTGGTGTCGTATCGGCGCCCGGGATGCATCGCCGCTGGTTTGCTCAGCGAGGCCAGGGAGCTCATCTGCGAGTCGACGGCCGCGAGCGCCCCATCGCAGTCTCGCGGGTTGCCGACGTCGGCGAGGCGCAGGTCATCTTTTCCACCCTTCGTGGTCTCGAGGATGCGGGAATGGGGGAGGGCTTGCGGCGCATCACCAACGCCGCCTGGCGCGATCGTGGTTTCGGTGACTTCTGGGGTCACATGCTGGTCGCGCAGGGATCGGCCGAAACGATGATCGAGTACGGCGTTGCGCCATGGGACATGGCCGCCCCGTACGTGGTGCTGACCGAGGCGGGCGGACGCATGACCGACCTGGAGGGGCGCGCGTCGTGGACTGCCGCGAACGTGCTGAGCTCGAACGGTCATCTGCATGACCGGCTGCTCGAGCTGCTGAGCGGATCATGAACCGCGACGGCGGTGCCCCACAGGGCTGGCGCGCGGCCGTCGACCTGGGTCTCGTGGTGCTGGGCGTGGCGCTCATCGGCCTGACCGTCGCGGTGGTCGCCCTGCGGGCCGTCCCGCCCGCGGTCGTCAACAATCGGTTCGACATCACCATCCTCACGACAGCGACGCTCATCGCCGGTGCCGTGGCGGCGCTCGACTGGACCCGGGGGCGCGTGACGCACGACCCCGCCGCGCTGCTCCGATCGTCGGCGTTCACGGTCCTGGCCGTCCTTAATACCCTGACCCTGGTTGCCGGCCTGGTCGGGGCCGACGCGGTCCTCGGCGCGACCCTCGATGATCCCGGGCAGTTGCCGATCGTGGCCGGAGTGGTCGGTCGTGGCGTCGCATCCGCCCTGCTCGTCTGTGCCGGTTGGGCTGCCCTTAGTCGCCGCGTGCCGGCGCTGAGGCCGCGCGTCGTGCTTATCGGCCCGGCGGCGGCGGTGCTCGTGGTGCTGGTCGCGACGGCGATGGCGCGGAATACGCTGCCGAACCTCGTGCCGGACGACGTGGTCGATGCGCTCTCGGCCGATCCGACCGCCCCGCTTGCCCTGGCCGCGGCTCCGGCCCTGGTGGTCTTCCAGACCTTCATCGGCGCCGGGTTCCTGGTCGCTGCGCTGCTGGCGCATCGGTCCTTCCGGCGGAGCGGTCGGTTGGCCGATGCGCTCCTCGCGGCCGGCCTGCTGGTCGCCGCCTTCAGCCAGGTGCACAGTGCCATCCACCCGGGCAGCTACTCGAGCGTGGTGACCATCGCCGACCTGCTCCGGCTCGCCTTCTACGGCCTGCTCCTCGTTGGTGTCGTGGCGGAGCGCCGCCAGGACCTGGCGGACCTGCGCGCCGCGACCGTCGAGGTCCGCCGCCTGGCCGCGGCCGAGTTCGCCGCCGCGGGGCTCGAGGAACGAGCGCGGTTGGCGCGCGAGATCCATGACGGGTTGGCCCAGGACCTGTGGTATGCGAAGCTCAAGCAGAGCCGGCTGGCCCAGCTGGTCGGCTTTCAGGACGAAGCGCAGCGCCTGAGTGAGGAGGTGGCGGGCGCGATCGATGCGGCACTGGCCGAGGCGCGCCATGCCATCGCCGCCATGCGCGAAGGTGCTGAATCTGGTCCGCTGCTCACAATGTTGGCGCGGCACGCTGACGACTTCTCCGACCGATTCGCACTGCGCGCCGAGCTGATCTCCGACGGACCGATCCCTGAGCTCGGTCCCCGAGCCCAGGCCGAGGTGCTGCGCATTGTGCAGGAGGCCATGACCAACGCGCGGCGTCATGCCGACGCCACGGTGGTCCAGGTCCGGGTGGCGCGTGACGGTGATCTTCTGCGCGTCTCGATATCGGACAATGGACGTGGGTTCAAGCCGGCGGACGTCGCCCGCGGGTTCGGGCTCGACAGCATGCGGCAGCGCGCGGCCGTGATCGGCGGCGAGCTCTCGGTCGTGTCGGCGCCGCAGAATGGGACGATCGTTGAGCTGCTTCTACCGATACGGCGAGGGGAGGCGACCGGTGGCTGAGGAACCGATGCGGGTCATGCTCGTCGACGACCACGCGCTGGTGCGCTCCGCGATTCGGCAGGCGCTCGAGGCATCCGACGTCACGGTGGTCGGCGAGGCGAGCAGCGCCGAGGAGGCGCTCGAGCTTGCTCCGCGGATGCGGCCCGACCTCATTCTGCTCGACATCGACCTGCCCGGCCTCAGCGGGATCGAGGCCGTGCGCGAGCTGGCGCCCCGGCTTCCCGGCACGCACATCGTGATGCTCACCGTCTCGACCGATCGTCGCGACCTGCTCACGGCCATGCGCCACGGCGCCTCCGGCTACCTGACCAAGGACCTGACCGGCGACGCGCTGCTGCGCGCGGTGCGCGGCCTCCGCCACGGCGACCTTCCGATGTCGCGGAGCCATGCGGCGGTGGTCGTTGAGCACCTCGCCCGCGGAGGAACCGCCTCGGGCACCGATGCGGACGCGGTGGCCGACCTCCTCAGCGCCCGCGAACGCGAGGTCCTGCGCCTCCTCGCGGAGGGCATGACCGATCGCGAGATCGCCGGAGGGCTCTCCATCTCGCCGCGGACGGTGGAGAGCCACGTGAGCAGCTTGCTGCGCAAGCTCGGGGTGCGGAACCGGGCGGAGGCCGCGCAGCGCTACCGCGCGAGGTGAGGGCCTAGCGGCCCCGCAGCCTGCGTCCCAGGCGGCCCAGCAGCCCCGGCGCCTTGGGCTCTGCCGCCCGCACCCGTCTCCAGGCCAGCTCCTGCCCGACGGCGGCGTCGACGCCGCGCTGGCTCGTATCGGGCTGGACCGGTATCGCCACGCGCTCGCCAGAGATCCAGCGATCGCGCTCGGCGGCAGCCTCCTCGTACGCCTCCTGGGTGATCGCCAGCGATGCCAGGTCGGCCGCGCGTCCGCTCGAGGCGGTGCGCATGGCGGCAGTCCACGCGTTACGCGCGGCAACGTACTGCTCCTCAGCCTCGGCGCGCGTGTGCGGCC
>JACDHU010000255.1 GCA_013820865.1 Chloroflexota bacterium | reverse complement strand
GCGGCTCACCGATGTCGGCAAGATCTGGACGTGCACCTGCACGGCCTGTCTCCGAGCGACCAGCCTTGACCTGAAGTTCGTGCTGCACGCCGGGCGCTACGTGCTGCTCGGCCAAGCCGACAGAGTCGAGCGCCTCGCCGGTCGCAACCCGTGCCGAACCGCGAGACGTTCCGGCATATTCCGCCGCCAGCGCCACGTTTTCCTCCGCGGTGAGCGTGGGCACCAAGTTGAAAGACTGGAACACGAAGCCCATCGAGCGCGCCCGGATCCGAGTTCGCTCGCGATCCGAAAGGGTCGTGACATCGACCCCGTCGAAGCGCAGCCCGGGCGCTGGTCCATCGTTGCGGTCGGGCGCGTGCAGCAAACCGAGCAGGTGCATCAGCGTGCTCTTGCCGGAGCCAGATGGCCCCATGATGGCGACCATTTCGCCGGCAGCGATCGAGACGTCGACGCCGCGCAGGGCCTCGACGCTCGTGCGGCGCGACATGCGGTAGGTCTTGCGCAGATTGGTTCCCTCGAGCAGGGACATCGTTGGCTCCTTCATCATTTGTAGCGCAGGGCCGACACCGGGTCGAGCCGTGCGGCGCTCCAGGCCGGGATGATCCCGGCCAGCATTCTAAGGATCGTGCTGAAGCCCACCGCGAAGGCGGCGGTCACCGGGGTCAGGTCGAACAGCACCGTGCCGCTGGCCCGTCCCAGCTCGTTGGCCAGCACAACCACAACCGCACCGAGCCCGAGACCGATCAGGCCTCCGATCAGGCCGATGATGCCGGCTTCGGCCACCAGCTCACGGATGATCCGACCACGTGAGCCGCCGATGGCGCGCTTGATGCCGATCTCGCGGGTTCGCTCGGCCACGCTCATGGCCATCGTGTTGATGACCGACAGCCCGCCGACGATCAGGCTGATCGCCGCGACGCCGATGATGATCGCGTTGAAGATCGCGGTCGTCGCCCCGACCGTCTCGTCGAACCCGGCGCCCGTCATCGTGGCGCTGTTCTCGACCGCCCCCTCGATGGCCGTCGCGACCGCGCCCGGAAGTCGTGCTCGGAGTGTCAAGAGTTAGTCCCTTCGGTGGTGTGTCGCCTCAGCTGAGGCGGAATGGGGGATACCGATCGGTGGCGAGCAGGAACGCGAAGGCGCTGACGCGCAGCGTCCAACGTCCGACGCCGACGACGTAGTTGAACAGGGGTCGTGGGTAGCATCCCGTGATCACGATCGCGAACCAGGCCGCGACGACAGCCAGTACGGCGCCGATTCACAGCACGATCAGCACGAGGTAGTGCGGGACCGCCAGCAGCCACCTCATCAGCGGCAGCCAGCGATTCAGGTCCCCGGCTTCACGCCGAATTGCGAATGTCATGGCCTCGATTCTCCTGAACTGAGACTGCTCAACACTCTGCGCAATTCGCACATCGCCACGGGGGGTGCGGTGCGGCCGAGCTTGAGCAGTCGACGCGGTGAAAGTTGGCGGCGACGTCACACGCGTCGGTCGCGGCATGCTCGTGCTGCTTCCATGACGAGCCGCGAGCGGCGGAGTGGCTTCGCACTTCGTCTAGGAGTGTCGCGCGGGTGGGGCAGGTTGTCGGGGTAGCGCTCCTTCGCGGGCGTTGGGCGAGCGCACGCCACGCGCGACGATTGCCGCTCCGGCTCCGAGGGCGAGGCAGAGCGGGGAGTAGATCGCAAGGTCCAAGCGTGAGTACCGTGAGCGCAGGCCACCCAGCAGGTCCATTGGAATCGACACCGCTCCCCGGGCGAGGAGGATGGCGGCCACGCCCCACGTCGCCGCCCGGAGCGAGCGTTCGCGCCGACCGGCGCCAACCGCGCCGACCACCGTCGCCGCCCCGCCCAGGAGGGCCGCCACCGCCCCCATCACGAGGCCGGGCGGCAGTTTGGCTCCGGCGCCCACCACCCGCTCAGCGAGCGTGTCGTCGCTGTGTCCCGGCCAGCGCCAGCCCAGGGCCCACGCCGCATGGACTGCAGCGATCGCCCCAAGGGCGGCAGGTATCAGCAGGGCCGCTGGACGAACGAGGCGATCGGCAAGCGACGTTTGCTGTTCCAATGACACGGTCGCAGGCGGAAGCTTGCCGAGCGCGCGCAGGACGGCGACTTCGATCGCGTTGAGCAGGCGCAGCCAGGCCGGAATGTGCGTCCGCCGCCGGAGCGAGCCCGTCGCCTCCAGCTCGGCGCGGTCGAACGCGGTCTCGACGATCGCATCATGCCAGGGGATCAAGATCGGCAGGAACGGTCGCATCCACATGCTGGCCTCGGCGTCGAGGAAGTGGCAGAGCCGAGTGCGATCGGCGTTGAGCGGCTGGAGCTGGAAGCCATGGACGCCGGACAGTCCGGTGCCGGGTGTGAACCGAAACAGGATGCGCCTCCCGGGCTCGTACTGCTCCACGGAATAGCGGATCGACCCGTGGCCACCGCTCGCACCGATGCCGAGCGGACGATCGAACTCGACCGGCTCCCCCACCCAGATGTCTTTCGCCCACAGCCGATCGTCGGCACTGCCGAGTGTGTCGAGGATCTTCCCGAGTGGCGCCATCGGAGCCGCGATGTCGCGGACGTGGAGGCTGTCTATCCTTCGCATTGAACTTGTTCCTTCCTGAGGTCTGAAAGACTGATGAGAGACGGCGCGCTCGGTCGGCGAGGTCATTGGGTCAGTTCCCCGGCGAGTGCGCAGGGATCGGGCGCCTCTGCCGCGATGAGTGGTGCAAAGGCCCGCCCGTTCCGCCTCAGCGGCCGACGACGCGTTCATCACCGACGATGAGCCCGTCACGCACGCGGACGATGCGGTCGCACGCGGCGCCTACCTCCGCGTCGTGGGTCACCAACACCACTGTCTGGCCGCGGTCGCGGTTGAAGCGGCGGAGCAGGCCGAGCACTTCAGCGGCACGGGTCGAGTCCAGGTTGCCGGTGGGCTCATCCGCTATGAGCACCCTGGGCTTGTTGACGATCGCTCGCGCGATTGCGACGCGCTGCTGCTCCCCGCCGGACAGCTCCATCGGCCGGTGACACGCTCGCTTGGCCAGACCGACGGAGTCGAGGGCCTCTCGGGCTGCCTTCCGAGCCGGGCTCCCGGACGTTCCGGCGTATTCAGCCGCCAACGCCACGTTTTCCTCGGCGGTCAGCGTGGGGACCAGGTTGAACGCCTGGAACACGAAGCCCATTGATCGGGCGCGAATGCGGGTCCGGTCACGGTCAGACAGGGTTGTGACATCGGC
>JACDHU010000254.1:807-3235 GCA_013820865.1 Chloroflexota bacterium | reverse complement strand
GTGTTCGTGTGGCCGGCATATACAGCACAGTATACACCATATTGCCACCCGACTTCGCCGAGCCCTGGAAATTGCCTCTACCGCAGGTCGCCGCCGGGACCTATAAGGTCGTGTGCCCACGGTGCACCGCCTCATGGGTTGACGCCACCACCTGCTCCGGCGGCGTCACCGTGGCATCCTCGGCCAGGTAGAACGGGTTCTCGTAGCGCATGTCGACGACGGCCGTTCCGATCTCGATCTGCTTGGTACGCGCACCGACCGCCGCGAGGAGCGGGAAAGGGGAGGCGAGCTGACGTGCAAAGTGGTGGACGCGGAAGTACGCGCCATCGGCGCCGAGCTCCTCTGCCGCGACAGCGAGCTCGATCGACTGCAGCAGGGCATCGGACGCCGAACGCACCTGCGAGTAGGGGGAATCGGACCAGTGACCGAACGACAGGAACCCGATGCGCTTCATCCCACGTAGATTAGCGAGCGCGCGCTCAAGGCCGGCGAGCGAGCGGAGGGTGCAGCAGTGCTACACTGATCTCGTGCTACACGAGGTGACCCAATGGCAAATCTGACGGTGACGGTGAACGACCAGATTCTGCGACGTGCGCGGGTCAAGGCAATCGAGAGTGGAACCTCCGTGAATGCCGTCGTCAGCCAGTACCTGGAGCGCTATGCAGGCGCCGGCTCGACAGCCGCGGCGCTGAACGACTTCATTGAGCTGGCGGGGAGCGTGAACGCCGCGAGCGGTCCAGACGGTCGATCGTGGCGCCGCGAAGACATCTACGACCGGCCCATCTGCCGCAAGCGGAAATGACTGACCGGTCGTTCATCGACACCAACGTGTGGGTGTATGCCGTCGACCGGAGCGATATCGCCAAGCAGAATGCGGCGCTCGGAGTCCTACAGCCAACTCACGATACTGACGTGGTCATCTCGGCCCAGGTGCTCGGCGAGTTCTACAACGTCGTCACACGCAAGTTCGCTCGGGTGGTCGCCACGGCTGACGCCCGGGCCATGGTCGATCAGATGGTCCGCCTACCGGTCGTCCCCATCGACGCTCGCTTGGTTGAAGCGGCAATCATCGGGAGTGAACGGTGGCAGCTGTCGTACTGGGATGCATTGATCATCGCCGCCGCCGAGACGTCCGGTTGCCAGCGCGTCCTCTCCGAAGACATGGCGCACGGCGCCGTGTATGGCTCGGTCGAAGTCGCCAATCCGTTCAGGGTTGACGATCAGCCGCCGCTAAGCGGTGGCTGATCAATCACGCGCACGACGCTTTGAAGTCTTTCCGCGCGTTTCGCTGATGTTCGGACCGTCGCCCGTGCATCCGCTACCCTGACTGAGCGCCGAACTGGGCGGCAAGGTCGAGATCTGGGCCAAGCGCGAGGACTGCGACAGCGGCATCGCGTTCGGCGGCAACAAGGTGCGCAGCTCGAGTACCTCGCCGCCGACGCACTCGCCAAAGGCTGCGATAAGCTCGTGTCGATCGGTGGCATCCAGTCGAACCACACCCGAGCCGTAACCGGTGTCGCGCGCCACCTTGGCCTGAACGTGGTCACGGTCCAGGAGCATTGGGTGGCTTGGGGCGATCCGGGCTACGAGGTTGTCGGCAACATCCAGCTGACGCGGATCATGGGCGGCGACATCAGGATGGACGAGGCGGGCTTCGACATCGGCATCCGCGACAGCTGGCGGCTGTGCGCCGTGCGCCTCGTCAAGACGCGGCCGATCGCGACCCAGCTGTGCGAAGGCGGGCATGTCCGCGTCAACGGCAACGCTGCAAAGCCTTCCACCAAGGTTCGTGCGGGAGACGTTGTGCAGGCTCTGATCGCCGAACGCGAGCGGATACTGGAGGTCGTGCGGCCCATCGAAACGCGCGTCGGCGCGCCCGTCGCCGCGACGTGCTACGTCGACAACAGCCCACCGCCTGCTGTCAGCGAGGTCGCACCGGGCATCAAGGTGCTCCGTGGGTTGACGTGCATGTTTGATCGGCGTACGGTTCGTACAAGATGTACAAGTTGAGCGACGAACACGAGTCGGGCCACGTCAGCGTCAGCGAGGCGCGCCAGAACTTCGCCGAACTGGTCAACCGGGCCGCATATCGGGGCGAGCGCGTGCTCGTCGCCCGTCGTGGTCGGCCAATCGCGGCCATCGTCCCCATCGAGGACGTCGAGTTCCTCGAGCGCTACGAGGACGAGATGGATCTCAAGCTGGCCATGGAGGCGCTCGCGGATCCCGAGAACTCCGTCACCAACTCCCTGGAAGAGGTCGAGAAGGAACTCGGGTTGTAGCTATGGCCGCTGGTGGCTGATCGACGGTACGGTGAGTTGCCATTCCGAGCGCGGCTCCACGCGGCAAGCGAGATCTCGACTCATGATCCGCGGCGATGGAGGGTCGAAGCATCCGATTCGCATCGGCTCCCAGGTCGTCAGCCGAGATG
>JACDHU010000254.1:0-797 GCA_013820865.1 Chloroflexota bacterium | reverse complement strand
TCAAGCTGGCCATGGAGGCGCTCGCGGATCCCGAGAACTCCGTCACCAACTCCCTGGAAGAGGTCGAGAAGGAACTCGGGTTGTAGCTATGGCCGCTGGTGGCTGATCGACGGTACGACGTCATCCTCGTCGCCTCTGCACGGGGTGCTCTGGCCAGCCTTCCTTCCCGTACGCAGCGTCGAATCATCAAATCCCTGCACGCCCTCGAAAGCGAGCCCAGACCACCAGGTGCGGTCCCGCTCGCGGGCCGATCACAGCAAGGCATCTGGCGCATCCGGGTCGGGGATTACCGGGTGCTGTACGAGATCCACGAGAACCTATTGCGCGTGCTGATCATCCGCGTCGGCCATCGGAGAGACGTTTACCGGAAGGGGAGTGGGTCGTGAGTTGCCATTCCGAGCGCGGCTCCACGCGGCAAGCGAGATCTCGACTCATGATCCGCGGCGATGGAGGGTCGAAGCATCCGATTCGCATCGGCTCCCAGGTCGTCAGCCGAGATGATGACCGGCGACGAAGTGATGAAGGTGCTTTCGGTTTGAATTGGCCAAGGGCAGGTTATTTGATAGCCGCCCTTCTAGACGCAACGTCTCATCGCATGGTTATACTCTCGGTATGAAAACGGCAATCTCCGTCCCTGATGACGTGTTCAACAAGGCCGAGCGCCTAGCAAGGACTGCCGGCAGGTCGCGGAGCGAGGTCTACAGCGCCGCGCTTCGCGAGTACGTCGCCCGTCATGAGCCAGATGAGGTCACGGATTCCCTCAATCGAGCAATCGAGGACCTTGGGGAAGATGCGAC
>JACDHU010000253.1 GCA_013820865.1 Chloroflexota bacterium | reverse complement strand
GGTACCGGGTGATCGCGTATGACCGACGCGGGTTCGGAGACTCGTCGCAGCCCTCAGGTGGCTACGACTACGGCACGTTCGCCGATGACCTGAAGGCCGTCCTCGACACGCTCGAGCTCGACGAGGTCACGCTGGTTGGGTTCTCGATGGGCGGCGGCGAAGTCGCGCGCTACATCGGTACCTACGGCGAGGATCGCATCGCGAAGGCCGTCCTGGCGGGCTCCGTGACTCCTTACCTCTACAAGGCCGATGACAATCCTGAAGGTGGCCTCGACGACGCCGCGATCGGGGAGATGGAGGACGGCGTCCGAAGCGATCGACAGACATTCCTGGATGGCTTCACGAAAAAGTTCTTCGCCGCCGGTGAGAAGACTGACCTCATCAGTGACGAGGCGCGCCAGGCCAGCGTCGATATCGCCATGGCGGCGTCACCGCAGGCGACACAGGAGTCTATCGGCGCATTCGCACGCACGGACTTCCGCGACGATCTGACGAAGATCTCCGTCCCGACGCTGGTCATCCATGGGGATTCCGACGGCATCGTCCCGTTCGACGTCAGCGGCAGGCGCGCGGCAGAAGCCATCGAGAGCAGCACGCTCGTGGTGATCGAAGGAGCGCCGCACGGATTCAACGCGACCCACGCCGAGGAGTTCAACCGAGCGTTACTCGAATTCCTGCGGTCCTGATCTCACCGACCTCTCAGGCAGGCGGCGGGTACTTGAGCCCGGTGCCGGTGTTGAACAGCACCACGCGCTCGTCACCGGCCAGGAATCCGGACGCCACCAGGTGCGGGAGCGCGGCGAAGGTGGCGGCGCCTTCCGGGGCGGCGTAGATGCCGGTCAGCCGGGCCATCGTGAGCTGCGCCTGCGTGATTTCCTCATCCGAAACGGTCAGCGCGGTGCCGCCACTGTCACGCACGGCACGCAGGATCAGGTAGTCGCCGATGGCGGCCGGCACGCGGATGCCTGAGGCAAGCGTGTGCGCATCGGTCCAGGGCTCCGCGTGATCAGCTCCCGCCTCAAAGGCGCGCACGATGGGCGCACAGCCATCCGACTGGACCACCACCATGCGTGGCCGTCGCGAGCCGATCCAGCCGAGCTCCTCCAGCTCGGCAAACGCCTTCCACATACCGACGATGCCGGTCCCGCCACCGGTCGGATAGACGATGACGTCCGGGCACCAGTCATCGCCCCAGCCGCCGGCCTCGGCCAGCTCGATGCCCATCGTCTTCTTGCCCTCGACTCGATACGGCTCCTTCAGCGTCGACAGGTCGAACCAACCATCGGCGGCGGCGTGCTCACGGATGAGGCGACCCGCCGCGTCGATCAGGCCGTCCACCAGCAGCAGTTCGGCGCCGTAGATGCGCACCTCGTCCTGGTTCGCGGCCGGCGCGTCGCGCGGCATGGCCACGTGACAAGCGAGCCCATGTGCTGCGGCAAAGGCGGCGGCCGCACCGCCGGCATTGCCTGCAGAGGGAAGAGCGACATGACCAACGCCCAACTCCGCCGCCCGGGCCACGGCCATCGACAGGCCGCGGGCCTTGAACGATCCGGTCGGATTTGCGCCCTCATCCTTGACCAGCAGCGCGCCGCGCCCCATGCCACCGGCGTCAGCAGCCGCGCGCGACAGCGAAATCAGCGGGGTTCGTCCCTCTCCCAGGCTGACAGCGTGCCGATCGTCGCGCACGGGGAGCAGCTCCCGGTAGCGCCACAGGTCATCGGAGCGCCCGGAGAAGTCGGGTATCGGCATCGCCGTTCGCAGGGCATCAAGGTCGTATCGGGCGTAGAGCACCTTGCTGCATGCGGCGCACACGCCCTGCGGCTCATCGGCCGAGCATGCGGCGCCGCAGGCGGTACAGACGAGATCCACCATGTACGAGCGCGGCATCAGCCGTGCCCCCAATCGTCGCCGGACGTGTCGGCCGGTGCGAGCCCCAGGACATCGCCGGCGGTCGTCACCCCGAGTCCGCTCACCGTCCGGTTGGCGTACGCGAAGTAGGCTGCCACCTGGTTGACCTCGAGCATCTCGCCGTCGCTCAGTCCAGCCACGCGCATTCGCTCGAGATCGGCTTCGGTGACCGATGACGGATCGAGCGTGAGCTGACGTGCATAGGCCAGCATGGCCTGCTCGCGCGGCTCGAAGCCAGCGAGGTCGTCGGCGTCCAGGGCGGCCCGGATGGCGGCGGCGCGGTCGACATCGGCCAGGAGGCGACGGAGACCGGCAAAATGGTGGTCGACGCAGTAGTCGCATCGGTTCAATCCGCTGACGTATACGCCGATGGTCTCGAGCCACCAGGTCGGCAACTGGTTGCCAGTGTGATGCAGCACGCTCTTGTACAGGGCCATGTGGCCCTCGAGCGTGTGCGGGCGGAGGCTGTGCACGGTGAGGATGTTGTCGAGTTCGCCGCGCGGACCCTTGATCCGATCGTAGATCGCTCGAAGACGGCCGGTGGCCCGCTCGTAGGGAATGCGTTCGATCCAGCTCATGCCGGAATGCTAGCGCCATACCATGGCGACATGACGCTCCCCAGAGTCCCCTATCCCGCCGTCCACATGACCGATGCGGAGCGCGCCGCCGCCTCGAATGCCTTCCTCGACGTGATGCGGCGGCGGCGGTCCGCCCGTGACTTCGCCGCCACCCCGGTCCCGCGTCACCTGGTGGTTGACGCCATTCGTGCGGCGGCCCTGGCGCCGAGCGGGGCGAACCAGCAGCCGTGGACCTTCGTCCTCATCGGCGACGAGCCCGAGCTGCGAGCCCGCATCCGCGACGCGGCCGAGACCGAGGAGCGCGAGGGCTACGAGCATCGCATGTCACCCGAGTGGCTCGAGGCGCTGGAGCCGCTCGGGACCGATTGGCACAAGCCGCACCTGACCGACGCTCCCTGGCTCATCGTGGTCTTCGAGCACGCGTACGGGGTCCGGATCGATGGGGATCGGCGGCGCAAGGTCAAGCATTACTACGTCCGCGAGTCGGTGGGGATTGCGGTCGGGTTCCTCCTCGCTGCGCTCACACACGCCGGCTTGGCGACCCTGACGCATACGCCCAGCCCGATGGGGTTCCTGCGCGAGATCCTCGGCCGCCCCGAGAACGAACGGGCCTACGTGGTCATCCCGGTCGGCCATCCAGCCGCCGATGCCACCGTGCCCGACATCACCCGCAAGCCGCTCGACGATGTCCTCGTCGAGGTCCCTTCAACGTGAGGCATCCATGGCGAGTGTACGTGCCTGCGGTCGTGGCGCCGG
>JACDHU010000037.1 GCA_013820865.1 Chloroflexota bacterium | reverse complement strand
ACGTGATCACCGTGCATACGCCGCTGACCTCGCACACGCGCGGGCTGCTGGGACGCGCTCAGCTCGAGGCCACCAAGCCGGGTGCATTCGTCCTCAACGTGGCCCGCGGCGGCATCGTGGACGAGTCCGCCCTCGCCGATGCGCTTCGCTCCGGGCACCTCGGCGGTGCCGCCATCGACGTCTACTCGGTTGAGCCGATGGCCCTCGATAACCCTTTGCGCGGCGCGCCGAACCTCGTGCTGACCCCGCATCTGGGGGCGTCGACCACGGAAGCACAGGACCGCGTGGGCATCGAGATGGCCGAGCAGGTGCTCATGGCGCTGGATGGTGTGACGCCGCCGTACGCGATCAACGCCCCCTCGATGGCGCCCGACGTAGCGCCGCGGCTGCGTCCGTACGTGGAGCTCGGCCGGCGGCTGGCACTGCTGACCCGTCAGCTGGCGCCCGGCGCCTTCGACGCGTTGTCGCTGACCTACGCCGGCGAGATCGCGACAGGTGAGTGCGCGCCGATCCGCACCGCCGCGCTGGCCGGCCTGCTGGAGGCCGTCACCGATCAGCGCGTCAATGCGGTGAACGCCGATCTCGTCGCTCGCGAGCGCGGCCTGACCGTCAGCGAGACCCGCACGGCCGACTCCGAGCCCTGGGCCTCGCTTGTCACCGTCGCCGTGGGCCCCGCCGACGGATCGCCGTCCCTGACGCTTGCTGGATCGACCGCCCACGGGCGGCCGCACCTCGCCGGGCTCGACGGTTTCGACATCGACGCCGAGCTCAGCGGGTTGATGCTTGTCACGCGCCACCATGATCGGCCGGGGATCGTGGGTGCGGTGGGCACCACGCTGGCCGAGGCCGGCATCAACATCTCCTCGCTCGAGCTGTCGCGTCTCTCCGAGCGCGGGGAGGCCATGATGTTCGTGTCCGTCGACGACCCACTCGACGCATCGGTCCTCGAGCGCCTTCGGGCCGTTGACGGCATCGTCGACGCGCGTGTCGTGCAGCTGCCCCCGCGGTAGCGGGTATCCTGCGAGGCATGGCTCTCAAAGGCGTCGTCCTGGCCGGTGGCAGCGGATCGCGACTCTTTCCGTTGACCCTGGTGACGAACAAGCATCTCCTGCCGGTGTACGACCGGCCGATGATCTACTACCCGCTGCTCACTCTGCGCGAGATGGGCTGCGAGGAGGTCATGGTCGTGGTCGGTGGCCGCTCGGTCGGCGACATCCTCGAGTTGCTCCACGATGGCTCGGACATCGGCCTGAACCTGACCTATCGCTTCCAGCGCGGGGCGCTCGGGATCGCGCACGCCATCGGTCTCGCACGAGAGTTCGCTGGGACCGATCCGATCGCGATCGTGCTCGGAGACAACATCCTGCGCGGTGAGCTGCGCCCATTCGCGGATGAATTCGCCAGCGGCGACGCCCAGGCCGGCGCCGTCCTCAAGGGGGTCCCGGACCCGGAGCGCTTCGGCGTCGCAGAGTTCGACGCGGATGGGACCCTGCTCAACTTCGAAGAAAAACCGGAGCATCCGAAGAGCAACCTGATCCCCATCGGCGTCTACCTGTTCCGGCCGTCGGTCTTCGAGGTCATTGATACCCTGGAGCCCTCTGCCCGCGGCGAGTTCGAGATCACCGACCTGCTCAATCACTACCTGCGCCAGCGCTCACTCAGCCATACCGTCTTCGAAGGCGGCTGGGAGGACGCCGGCACGATTGAATCGCTGCTCGACGCCCACCGATTCGCGGCCACCTTCGCCGGTGATCAACCGATCGAGACCGGGCATGATCGAGCCGAGGTCGAGGCAGGCCCATGACGTTGCCGCGGCGGTTGCTGGTCACAGGCGGAGCGGGTTTCATCGGCTCCGCCTTCGTTCGACGCATGCTCGAACGGCATTCGGACCTGACCATCACCGTCCTCGACAAGCTCACCTACGCCGGCAACCTGGCGAACCTGGCACCCATCGAAGATGACCCGCGCTATCGGTTCGTGCTCGGCGACATCGCGGATGCTGAAGTCGTGGACTCGCTGGCGGCAGAGGCGGATGCGATCGTGAGCTTCGCCGCCGAGTCGCACGTCGACCGCAGCATCGAAGAGCCCGATGCATTCATCCGAACCGATGTGTACGGCACGTTCGTGCTGCTCGAGGCCGCGCGCCGCCACGGTCACGCGCGCTACCTGCAGATCAGCACCGATGAGGTGTACGGCCATGTCCCCGAAGGCAGCTCGCTCGAGGAAGATTCGCTGAAGCCGCGGAGTCCGTACTCGGCCAGCAAGGCGGGTGGTGACCTGCTCGTCGGCGCGTATCACGCGACCTACGGGTTGCCGACGCTCCTGACCCGGGCCAGCAACAACTATGGGCCGTACCACTATCCGGAAAAGGTGATCCCGCTGTTCATCACCAACGCCATCGACGACGAGCCGCTGCCCCTCTATGGCGACGGCCTCCAGATCCGCGACTGGCTCTACGTCGACGACCACGTGGACGCGCTCGAGGCGGTGTTGGTGCACGGCGAGCCGGGCGAGACCTACAACATCGGCGGCGGAAACGAGCTCACCAACCTCGAATTGACGCGGACGATCCTGGAGCGCATGGATAAGCCGATGTCGCTCGTGCGGTCCGTCCCGGACCGGGCGGGTCATGATCGGCGCTATTCGGTGGACTGCTCGAAGCTGCGCTCGCTTGGATGGTCGCCGGCGCATACCTTTGACGAGGGACTCGACGCCACCATCCGGTGGTACCTCGACCATGCCGACTGGTGGCGCCCGCTCAAGAGCGGGGAGTACCTCGAGTATTACCGGCGCCAGTACGGGGATCGTCTGGCGGCCGGCACCGCGGTGGAGTAGGCGTGCGGGTCGCGATCACCGGCGCTGCCGGGCAGCTCGGTCGACAACTGGTCGTCGCTTTCGAGGCCGATGGGCACGAGGTACGCGGCTTCTCACACGACGACCTCGACATCACCAAGCCCGCCGCGCTGTTCGATTGGGACCCGGATGTCGTCGTCAACTCGGCTGCCTGGACCGATGTCGACGGCTGCGCCCGGGATCCCGAGCGCGCCATGCGGATCAACGGCGAGGGCGCGGGGGCCGTCTCGGCGGTTGCCGCCGCGTGCAACGCTATGATCGTCCAGGTCAGCACGAACGAGGTGTTCGATGGGACGCTCGATCGGCCGTACCACGAGGATGACGATCCGGACCCGATCAACGCCTACGGTCGTTCGAAGCTCGCGGGTGAGATTGCGGTGGTGGCGGCCAATCCCCGTCACCTCATCGTGCGCACCGCGTGGCTCTTTGGACCGGGCGGCACCAACTTCGTGACCAAGATCCTCGCCGCGGCCACTCATGCCGCCGATGCCGGCCAGCCGTTGCGGCTGGTCAGCGATGAGATCGGCAATCCGACATGGACGCCCGACCTTGCTGCCGCGATCGTTTCGCTGGTCACGCAGGATGACCGGCGGAACGTGGTTCACGTTGCGGGGGTGCCGGCTGTCTCGCGGCTGGCTTGGGCGCAGGTCGCCCTCGAGGCCGCCGGTATCAGGGTGGACGTCGATCCGGTTGCGCTCGCCACGTTCGAGCGGGCGTCGACGCCCCCGCTGCGCGCCGTGCTGGCACCGTCGGCGGGCGTGGCGGAGATGGACTGGCGTCCGGCATCGGTCGAGTGCGCCCGTGGACTGCCCGCGAAGCCGACCGCATGACCTTGCTGCAACGCCTTCCAACACGGTTGGATGGATTGGTCCTGCTAGAGCCGGCCGTCCACGGCGACGAGCGCGGCTTCTTCGTCGAGACGTACGGCCGTGAGGCCTATCAGGCGGCCGGGATCAGCGTCGAATTCGTGCAGGACAATCACTCGCGTTCCTCGCGTGACGCGCTGCGCGGGTTGCACTACCAGCGCCGTCCCGGCCAGGCAAAGCTCGTCCGCGCGGCGCGCGGCTCGATTTGGGATGTCGCGGTCGACATCCGTGTTGGTTCGCCCACCTTTGGCGAATTCGAGGCATTCGAGCTAGATGACGTGACGCATCGGCAACTCTTCGTGCCCATCGGCTTCGCGCACGGCTTCTCCGTGCTGTCCGAAGTGGCGGACGTGGCCTACAAGGTGAGCTCGCCGTATGACGGGAGCGAGGAACGGGGGGTTGCCTGGGACGACCCGAACCTCGCGATCCCGTGGCCGGCGGCCACGCCACTCCTGTCGGAGCGAGATCGACTGAATCCGACCCTGGCATCCATCCCTTACGACGATCTGGGCTCGGAACCTACGAGCTGATCGCTCCTGCCAGGCGCTCCGCAAGAGCGATCGAGTAATTCTGGCCGCGGTCGTGGGGATAGACCTGGAACATGCTTGCCGTCCAGAGACCGGGGATGGGGCTGCGGAACGGTGGAATGTGATCGCGGTAGTCGACTGTCACGATCGGCTGTGCGAAGGGAGCCGCGAACATCCACGAGTCGGTCAGCCAGGACCGATCGAACGCCGGGTTGAGCCGTTCAAGATGCGGCAGGAATTCGTCAAGCACGGCGTCCTTGCGCGCGGACATCAGCGGGTCGTCCATCGGCCGATAGTTGCCCAGGTAGATCAGGTGGCGACCACCGTAGTCGGCCGCCGGCAGGTAATTGGTGTGCTCGACCATGGCCATGAACGGATAGCCGGGATCATTGACGTTGAGCCAATAGACCGATGTCAGCGGTCGATCCAGCGCCAGTACCAGGCAATGCGCGCCGTACGCGCGACCCCACTCGTGGCGATCCCGCCAAGCAGCCGGCAGTTCCGGCACCAGGCGCGCGGTCAGTCGCGGCGCGAAGGTACTGATGACGCGGTCGAAGCGCTCGGACCCCTCGCTGGTCTCGACCATGAAGCCACCGTTGTTGGTGCGGACCGATGTGACCGACGTATCGAAGCGCGTCTCGCCGCCGGCCGTGCGAACTTGCTCGGCCATGCGGTCGTACAGCTGCTGGAAGCCACCGCGCAGGTAACCGAGCGACTGCGTGCGGTCGTGGACGCGGGCCCAGAACCATGGCATCGCGATCTCGGGCGCCGCATCCCCGAACTTGTTGCGCAGCAGCGGCTCCCAGACCACCTCCGAGGCCTTCGCGCCCATCCAGCGACGAGTCCAGTCCAGCGCGGTCTTGCCTTCAAGAAGCCGAGGATTGGGCATGGCCTTCAACCCCGCCAGCGCGGCGCCCATGCGCAGCCGATCGACCACCGGCAGTGGCGAGAACCGCAACAGCGAGACCGGCGAGTCGAGCTGGTGGAAGTTGCCGTCGCGCAGCGTTGCGGTCACCGGTTGGTGCCACTCGAGACGGTCGGCCAAACCCATGGCGCGGATCATCTCGATCGCGTGCGTGTCGGAGCGGAACAGGTGGTGATAGAACTTCTCGAGCCACACGCCCGGCCCGATTTCGAAGCCGGCGGCCAGGCCCCCTGGCAAGGCTTCACGCTCGATGACGACGACCTTTTCGCCGCGCTCGGCGAGGCGCAGTGCGACGGTCAGGCCAAGCGCGCCTGCACCAAGAATTCCCGTGATCATCGACTTCTCCGGATGCGTAGGTCGAGTAGGTGGTTCTCGACCAGTGTGATGAACAGCCCTGTCGCCAGTAGCGCGATCAGGTAGCCATACGGAAGATTGCCCGTCTCCGCGCGGACGAGGAACCCAGGGAGCAGGTCGGCGAGCCCCGGGATGCCGACATTGACCGGGCTGGCGAGGAGAAAGAGCGTCGCAATCCCGATGTAGAGCAGGTAACCCGAGTTGAAGAAGACCACCGAGGCGGCGGCCGGGATGGCGAGGTACTGCCAGTACACGCCCGGCGCGAAGACGGTGACCGTCACGCAGTATAGGAGCACGTGCTCGACAGGGCTGCGACGCCGCACCAACCAGCCGACGAGGAGGACCGCACCAGCGAGCAACATCGTCGGCGACACGTGTCGCTGCAGCAGCGGCGGTAACAGCCAGGTGTGAAACGGCGCGTTTTCCGCCGATCGGTATCCGATCACGTTGCCGGCGATGCCGCTCCAGCCATCCGCCGCGAACGGAACGAACGAGGCGCTCAACATCGCGACGGGGAGGATCAGCACCAACGCGGCCCGACCGACCGAACGTTGGCGGAGCGCAATCCACAGCGGAAGCACGAGGAGGAGGTGCTTCACGACGAGCGACACTCCTAGAACGGCCACCCCGGCCAGCCATGCTCTATCGCTGCCCTGGCGCTCGGCCCGTTCCAGCAGCAGCATCCCGGCCAGTCCGACGGCGATCGCCAGATTGTCGAATTGCGAGTGGTACCCGGTGATGAGAATCGAGACGGGGTTTGCGAAGAAGACGCCCGCGGCAAGCAGACCGAAGCGCCGCAGGAGCATGGATGCGATGGCGATGTCCACTGCGGTCAAGAGCAACGCGATCAGATACCGGAAGGCCAAGAAGGGATCTGAAAATCGATCAGCCACGTCCTTGACGACGTCCAGCACCATGAACCACGCCGGTGCGTAGTTGTAGCGATGCGTGGATGCGTAGACGTTGTCGCCTGCATCCGCATGGCCCGCGACGATCCAGTAGGACTCCATGTCGTAGTTGTGGCCGGCACTCGCGGCCAGGAGGCGAGCCGCCGTACCGAACACGACGATGAGCGCAATCAAGTACATGGCATTGCTGCCGGGCGGCGAATGCCTGAAGGGCCAGCCAAGAGACACGTTGGGTGTCCTTCCAGCCAGCAGGAAGCGGACGATCAGGTGCATTGGGCTGCGCGCGTTCAGCGCCGTTGACGCACTCGGACGGCCGCGATGCCTGCGCCCAGCACGAGGAACGCGACGCCTAGAATCTGAGCGAGGTTGATGCCCGCCTCGCGCTCCATCGCGACATCCGGGAGGGGTGCGCCCGAGGTGGGAGCTGGCGTGGCCGAGGCGGGAGCTGGCGTGGACGGCACCGGGGTCGCGGCGGCGGCGGCCACGACGACTCGTCCGGTCATCGACGGGTGCGGCGTGCACAGGTAGTCGTACGTGCCAGGCGCGGTGAAGGTGACGGAGTACGACTCACCCTGCTCCAGGTCGCCGGAATCGAACACACCCGTGGTGCTCGTGGCGGTGTGAGCGACCGCATCCTCGTTCGTCCAGGTCACGGTGTCGCCGACGGTGATGGTCAGCGTCGCCGGGGCGAACGCGAAGTCGGCGATCTCAACCGCGTGCGTCGCCGCCCGTGCGGGTGTCGTCGCAGCCAGCGTCATCGGGAGAACAGCCACCACCAGGGCGACCAACGTGATGCGAACGACAGAGACGATCATCGGTCCGACAGCTCCTTGGGATGGCGTGTGGATAAGTCCCGCCATCCTATCCAACTTCGTGGACAAAGGGGCTTGATCGCGACCGACCGCCCGACCGACAATAAGGGCGTCCCGAAGGGGCAGCTGGTCGGTCAGAGATCACCTCAACGATCGCCGCGGTTCCTTCGGGACATTTTGTTGCCCGCGCGCGCGGCGCCATGGTCGGGCATCATGGATGCGTATGTCCCCCCCACGCCTGCACCGCTGGGTGCTTCATCCGCTCCTTCTCGCAGCGTACCCGGTCCTCTTTCTCTTCGCCGAGAACGTCGAAGACCAGATGACCTTCGAAGCCCTCTGGTTTCCACTGGGGGCCGCGATCGGTGGCGCTGCCGTACTTCTTCTCCTCGGAACTGCGATCTTCCGCAATGTGCATCGCGCCGGGATCGCCGCCAGTGTGCTGGTCGCGGCATTCTTCGGGTTCGGTCACGCTTGGAACCTGGTGGGTGAGTTTCTCGGGGACCAGGGGATCCTGCTCGCTGTGTGGGCTGTGGCGGCTGGCATCGGTCTGTTGGTTGCATGGCGGGTCCGCGCCCGCGCACGATTCGCGACTCCGTATCTCAACCTGTTCGTGGCGATCCCCTTGATTCTCACCCTCGTGGGGCTCGCCGACTTCGCATTCGCGCGGGCGTCCCCGCGAGCGGTGGCTGACTCGCGTGGGGGACCACTGGCTGGCCACAATGCCGAGCGACCTGACATCTACTACCTGATCTTCGACCGATACGCTGGCTCGCCGGCGCTCGAGCGCCACTTCGACTTCGACAACGAGCCCTTCCTGCGCGAGCTCGAGGCGCGCGGTTTCTACGTGCCACGCGACAGCATGGCCAACTATCCCAAGACGGGCCTCTCGCTGACCAGCTCGCTCAACATGGAGTATCTCGACGGCGACGAGCTGAATGCAGATGCGGCCACGCCCGCCGACCAGGGTGTCATCAACCGACGCTTCCAGGATCACCTGGCGGTCCCGGCCAGCCTCAAGGAGCTTGGCTACGAGTTCGTCCTCATCCCGAGCTACTGGACTCCCACCGCGAGCAACGTGGACGCCGACATCACGCTGCGCTACGACGGCGCCTCGGAGTTCTGGCTGGAGCTGGTGGAGACCACGCTGGCAGGCTCGCTCACAACGCCGTCAGACGAGGTGGATAGCCTTTCCAAAGAGCTCCGGAACTACACGCTCTATCAGCTCGATCGGCTTCGCGAGGTCCCGCAGCTGTCCGGGCCGCAGTTTGTCCTCGCCCACTTCCTCATCCCACATCCACCGTACGTCTTTGACCGAGACGGAAGCGAGGTGACCGCCGGCGAGGCGGCGGATCGCGGTGGAGAGGAGAAGTACCTCCGACAGCTGGAGTTCACCAACACCAAGATCCTCGAGATGATCGACGAGATCCAGGCTCGACCGTCGGATGACCCGCCAGTCATCATTATCCAGGCCGATGAAGGACCGTTTCCCGCGCGCTACGCGGCGAATGGGGAGACCTTTCAGTGGGACCAGGCAACGGGGAACGAGCTCGAGATCAAGTTTCGCATCCTGAACGCCATTCGCCTGCCAGGGGTGGATCCGGAGGATGCGGGGCTGTACCAGTCGATCACGCCGGTGAACACCTTCCGCGTCGTCCTCAATGCCGTCTTCGATGTCGACTTGCCTCTTCTCGACGATCGTGTCTACGCCCATGCTGACTATCTGCACTTCTACGACTTCATCGACGTGACCGATGAGATCCCGAACTGGCCCGCGTCAGATTCGTGAGTGCCGATTGCCTACGCGCGTTGGACCGGGGAGCGGATCGCCTGCTAGGATTGCGGCTCTTCGGTCGGGGCGTGGCGCAGTAGGTAGCGCGCGTCGTTCGGGACGACGAGGTCGGAGGTTCGAGTCCTCTCGCCCCGACCATAGGTCACACTTTTCCCGTAGGCGCCGACCCGGAACAGCTCGCGATAATCGGCTCGCGGCTTGATCCGCAGGATCCGGTTCTCACCGAGATCTGCCTCCTCAAGGACCTCAAGAACGAATGCCTTGCGTTCCTCGTGCGTCGCCTCTGAGTGCCCCCACATCCGCGACACGTTCGTCAGGTATTCGACGAGCCGCTCCAGATCACTTTCTGCCGATGCGGCCGTATCCTTCGCCAGCCTCAGGGTCTCAATCTCGGCGCCGACCCGCGTGTGCTCCGCCAGATACGCTTCGGTGGAGAGCTTCCCCGTCGCGTGATCGACGGCCCGAGATCGTAGCTCCCGTTCGAGCGCCATCTGTTGCATCGTTGTGTCCGGTGTGCGGTCGCCGTCTAGTTCGTATGCCTGGCGGATGCGGTCGATCGAGTCGCTCGGCAGTTCGAAACGAGCAAGAAAGTCAGCGAAGTGCTGCGTAAAGTGCCGGGCGGCGTAGCTGCCTTGACGACAGTAGGGTTTCGGGTGGTGGTAGCGCCGGTAGTCATAGGTCCCCTTGCCGGTCACACTCGCGCCGCAGCACGCCCAACGTGAGTTGAAGCGACCAACCACGGTGCTGAATTCGTAGGCGCGCCGAACGCCCGGTTGCCGGGGCGCGATGTGGCGTGACGGCCACCGGACCGGCTGGCCGCGCCTGCTGGTCGGGGCCGCAAGCTTCGCACGAACCTTGGCCGATAGCTCAGGCGCAAACAGGCCGCGTACTTTGACCCTGCGCTCGTCGGGCCGCCGCCGGTGGTATACGGCCTCACCGTGATTGAGCGGTCGTCGGAGAACGTCGTAAACCGTCTGCTTTGACCATGGTCGTGCGGCGCGCGTCAGCCAGCCTCGTCCATTCGCCCAGTCGGCCGCGCCTTGGCATGTCTCCAGTGGCTCGACGTATTTCTCAGCCAGCGCAACCGCGATCGTCGCCTCGGTGGCCATGGGCTTCATCAGCCGCTCGCGCCCTGCCCTTCGCCAACCGAAGGGAGCCGTGCC
>JACDHU010000252.1 GCA_013820865.1 Chloroflexota bacterium | reverse complement strand
GTTTCACCCGGTGCAACCGCCGACCCGAGCGCGGATCGTCGAGGACGTGGCGAGCCGCGAATACTGTGATTGCTGGCATGGTCCGTGCGCCATCGGTCAGTCCATGCAGATTTCAAAGGTGGCGACCCAGGTCGTGCAGGTGACCTGGGACTCGCTGCGTCTCTTCAACCGCACCGAGGGCCTGTCGTGGGGAGGGGCCGTGGGGCTCTACCTCTTCCTGTCCGTGCCGCCGCTGATGGTGGCATCGGCGTTGGGAAGCCAGGTGCTCTTCACCGAGCACGAAGCCCAGCGATTCGTCCTGGAGCAGGCCACGAAGTTCGTGCCGGCCCAGGAAGAGCTTCTTGCCGGCGTGTTCGAAGGTGACGCCGGTGGCACCATCGTCACGGCCGTCGTCGCGCTGGGCTTTCTGCTCTTCTCCGGCTCACGCGCGTTCGCGGCATTGAGTGGGGGAGTCAACGTCATGTGGCGCCAGTCCCACAGGGTGGGCTTCTGGCGACGCCAGGCCATGCGGGCGTGGATGTTGGGTGCGTCGCTCCTGCTCCTGGTGGTCGCCTCGCTCGGGGAGTTCGCGATCGGCCTGGCTTCTGACGCCGGCACGGACTCCGACCAGATCTGGCTCCTGGACTGGCAGCTCCTGCCCAGCGCGCTATTGGTGATCTTCCTGTACATCGCGTACATATCGTTGCCCGAGGACGATGTGTCCTGGGGCCGTGCACTCATCGGTGCCGTGGTGGCCACCATCGGCATTCGTATCTCGCAGGCGGTGATGGGCGTGATGGCCGACGCCGGAACGTTCGAGACGCCATACGGCGCGCTGGCGGGTATCGCGCTGCTCGCCACGTGGGCATTCGTCGTTGGCGTCATCGCCCTTTTCGGGGCCACCATCGTGGCGGTCCTGTCCGGACGCCTCGAGGAGATCGAGGAGCACGGCTCGGACTGACGGCCTCCGCGGCGCGCCGGTGCCCGCACGCGTCCGACCTGGCGGAGTTGCACCCGGTGCGACTAAAGCCGAACGAGCCGGCGCTCTACCGTCTCGTGTGCCATCGGGTGCAACCGGCGACGTGTGAGTTCGCGTTCGTTCGGGTTTAGTGTCGCCCGGTGCAACTGGCTGGCGCGCGAGCAACTCGGCCCCGGCCCGCGAGCAACTTGCCCACCCGTGAGCAACGCTCAGGCGCGGACGCCGTTGCGCTTCTCGAAGGCGAGCTGCATGTCCTGGAAGATGCCGGTCGAGAATCCTGCCTGGCACAGAGCGAGGTAGTAGTCCCACATGCGGATGAACCGCTCGTCGAAGCCGAGGGCTCGCACGGCATCCAGGTTCGAAAGGAACCGCTCGCGCCAAGCCCGCAACGTCCGAGCGTAGTGCGGCGCGATGTCCTCGGCCTCCACCAGTAGCAGCGACGTGTTACGAGTCGAACGCTCAATGATCGATACCGACGGCAGCAAACCCCCGGGGAAGATGTACTTCTGGATCCAGTTGGCACCGCGGCGTTGCTGCTCGTAGTGCGCATCGGGATAGGTGATCGACTGCAGGCTCAACCGACCGCCCGGCCGGAGCACTCGGTCGCAGGTCTCGAAGAAGGTGTCGAAGTACTCGTGGCCGACGGCCTCGAGCATCTCGATCGACACGATCGCGTCGAACTGGCCCTCAACCTCGCGGTAGTCGCTCATCTGCACGTCCACCAGGTGCGATAGCCCGGCCTCTGCCACCCGCGAACGCGCAAGCGACCACTGGGCGCGCGAGATGGTGATGGTCGTGACCCGGCAGCCCAGCTCGCCGGCGGCATACAACGCGAAGCCGCCCCAGCCCGAGCCGATCTCCAGCACGTGCTCGCCGCCGCTCAGCCCGGCCAGGGATGCCATGCGCGCGTACTTCGTGCGCTGCGCATCGACCAATGACTGCCCTTCGGACGCAAAGACGGCCGACGAATACGTCATCGTCTCGTCCAGGAACAGCGCATACAGCTCGTTGGACAGGTCGTAGTGCGACGAGATGTTCTTGCGTGCCTGGTTCGGCGTATTGCGGTTGAGCCGATGCGCCACGCTGCGCAGCACCTGGGTCGGCGCACGCCACCAGCCCGATGTCAATGCCAGCGCCTGGCGGTTCAGCGCCGCCAGCAGGAGCAGTGCGGCGAGGTCGGGCGATGACCACTGGCCGTCCATGTACGACTCGCCGGCACCGGTTTCGCCGTCGACCAGCAGTCGCGCCAGCGCCGCGCGGTCGTGCACCACGATCTCCCCGCGCACGTCAGACGCGGCGTCACCGAACGAGTGGCGCGCGCCGTCGGGCAGGACGATGGTCAGCGACCCGACCCGGATGCGCCGAGCGGCGCCCAGCAGGACGCGCTGGGCGACATCGGCCAGGACGGGGAGCGCGAATGGGGCGCCGACGGATCGCGAGGTCATCGGGATGCGGCTCCATGCGGATGGAACTTCGCGCCGCGCCGCCACAGGCGCAACGCGTGCCAGTGAATGAGACCCATCGTCCGCTGCGTCATGAAAGGATGTCGCAGCAGCATACGAAGGAGGGACCGATCTGTCATCGGCTTCCTTCGAAGCACCATGCTCGCCTGGAACAGCGGCGCGCCGTTCTCGGTCTCGTCGATGACGACCTGGAGCCGACCCGCGTCGTCGCGGACGCGCACCGTGTAGCGCGCGTTCATGTCGATGAAGGGGCTGACGTAGTGCTCCTTGTCCATCGACGCGACGTGGGCATTGCCGCGAACTTCCGGCCGTAACGTGTAGACCTTGCGCTCGAGGTGCGTGTTGTGAACCTCGACCAGCACCACGCGCAGCTCGCCTGCCGCATCGCGGCACAGGTAGAAGCTGGCAGGGTTGAATACGTAGCCGGCGACGCGCAGGTTGGAGATCAGCGTGATGGACCAGGCATCGGCATCGGCAAAGCCTTCGGTGCGGAGGTGATCGCGCACGGTTGCGTTCAGGTCGACCGCCGCCGGCTCCCAGTGGTCGCTGTCACGGAAGGCCAGCACATTGCGACCATTGCGACTGATGAGCCGATGCCGACGCGCGACCTCGTCCAGCTCGCCCAGCTCCAGCGCCGCGTAATAGACGTCGTGCTCGAGCTCATAGGCGAACGGGCTCGTGCGCCGATGCCGAACCTTGCCCTCCGCCAGGTGCGACCTCACGCCGCCACCTCATCGGTCTCACTGGTCTCTGCTGCTGCAGCAATGGCCTCGGCTGCTTCGTAGCCGGAGCGGCACCCGTCCTCGTGGAAGCCGTAGCCCAGGTGCGCGCC